>NZ_JBZXVN010000045.1:0-56595 GCF_058892305.1 Pelagimonas sp. | reverse complement strand
CCCGACATTTCTTGGTGGGGCGATTTTCGGTGGGCGACCTAGTATTCTTGAGTGTCATTCACCGTCGGATATTGCGTGACAAAACGCCCATTCGCGAGATTGCGCCACAGATGGGTTTGTCTAGAAATACGATCAAGAAGTGTCTACGCGAAGGTGGGGGAGCGCAAGTTTAAGACGTCCAGAGGCCAACGTAGATCGCTATGATTGCCTGAGACAGGCAGGGGAGAACGCCATGCGTCATGTCACCCATCGCCATTGTGCTGCGCAACCTCAAGCCCTTTTGGCATGGCAAATGCGGTTGAGGACTTGGTCAGCCAAGGCACGCCGGCGTTCGAAGCTGCGACGCCACAATTGCTCACGGCGGAGATCGCAGATCGCGAGGTACGGTCCATCGCCTACCGCACCAAGGTGGCGCGCGTCCCTGCATACAATGACCTCACCGGCTTCTGTTTTGCCTCCAACGAGATTAACGAAGCAACGGTGCGGCAGTCGCATCACTATGAGTTCATCGAAGCCGCTAAGAATGTCGTGCTGATCGGCGGGCGAGGAACGGGTAAAAGCCACACGACTACCGCAATCGGCGTTTAGGTCATCGCGCAACACAGACGCAAAGTCTGCTTCTTCTTGACCGTGGAATTGGTCAATGTGCTGGAGCAGGAGAAAGCACTCGGCAAGGCAGGGAAGTTTGCCGAAATGCTGACGAAAGTCGACTTGGTCATCCTGGACGATCTCGACTAACTGCCGGTCAACGCGTCTGGCGGAGCGCTTCTCTTCCACCTGCTGAACAAACTCCAGGAACGCACCGGCGTGATCATCATCACCAACCTCAGCTTCTCAGAATGGGTACAGGTCTTTTGCGAAGCGAAAATGACCACCTCGCCCCTCGATCAGTTTACGCATCGCTGTCACATCATGGAAACCGGCAACAATAGCTATCGCTTCAAAACCAGTTCCAAAGCCGCAAAGAAAACGGGAAAGGAGACCGCTACATTGACCCCGTCATTAACAACGACGTATAACTAAGGCTGGGACAAATCATAGTGATAATTCCAGGTCAGGTCCCAGGGCAATCAACATTCTGGCGGATGGTTGTTCCGTTTCGACATCGCTGATCTCCTCTTCGTTGACGATCAGCAAACAACAAATTGTAGCTTATGTCAGTGTCGGAAAATCAGGGCGTAGCTCAGATCGTTGGGCCATTTTTATGAAGCTTGCCTAAGTTCCGCGGGGTCATCTTTCTCTGTAACGGTTATGGGGATTTCGAACTTCTCAGCCAGCTCAGCCATGCGGTCCGCATCCGAACTGAGCATCTTGCTGGCTTCTGTCGTTTCTTCGACCATAGATGCGTTTTGCTGAGTGACACGGTCCAATTGCGTTATTCCCAAGTTGATTTCAGTCAACCCTGACGATTGCTCTGATGTGACTTTGGCAATTCCAGAAATGAGTTGTGAAATCTCACTGAAACGTTCCAGGATTGAGGTCAATGCCTCGCCAGTTTTGCCAACCAGCTCAACGCCTCTATCAACATGTTCAGAGCTTTTATTGATAAGGATTTTGATTTCACTGGCGGATTCAGCGGACCTTTGGGCAAGAGCGCGCACTTCTGAGGCAACTACTGCAAACCCTTTCCCTGACTCGCCAGCTCTGGCGGCTTCCACTCCAGCATTCAATGCAAGAAGATTGGTTTGAAAGGCTATGTCGTCAATAACATTAACTATTTGCGAAATCTGGCTCGAGCTACTGTCGATTTCGGTCATGGCCGAAACAGCGGTGGCGACAATTGCACCACTCTCTTCCGCGTCCGTTTTTGCTTTTTGCATTGTGTCTTCAACATTTCGTGCACCGTTAGCAGAAGACCGAACGCTTGCTGTCATTTCGTCCAAGGCAGCTGCGGTTTCCTCAAGCGTTGCAGCCTGGCTCTCAGTGCGTTGAGACAAGTGATTGGTGGCTTCAGTGATGCCGGATGCACCGTTTCGAATACTCGAAACCGAATTTATAACTTCGGATAGTGTGTTGCTAAGAGTAGATTGTGCAATGTTGAAATCTTCGCGCAATTTAATGTATCCGCCGCTCATTTCTGTTTCGATAGGAGTACTCAAGTCCCCTTGAGAAAGGCGTTCTAGACCTGCACCAATTGCATCAACTGCTGCTTTTTGCTCAGCTGCTCGTGCTTCTCTTTCGGCTTCTGTTGATGCGGCCATTTCCTGACGTTCCACCAACCCATCGCGAAAAATTGCAAGCGCACGCGCAATCCGAAAAATTTCATCAGACGACTTTTCAAAGCCGGAAACTTCAGATAAATCGCCCTCTGCAAGTCGCTCAGTCATTTTGCTGATCGAACGAAGTGGGCGCAAAATCAAGAAACGTGAAAGGATTAGTGACAAAACTAAGACCGTTGCGGATCCAGCCAATAGTAATTGCATCCATTGTTCGTTCTTCTTTACATCCGACGAAATTCCGTTCGCCATTTCGCCAATTTCAGACAGGTTTTGTTGGCCCAGAGAACGTGCGATCTTTGATATTTCCAATACGGATTTTGCAGTTGTATCAGATTCGCGAGCTGCAGATGCATTTGATTGAAGAGACGCGGTTTTAAATGCGGGTAAACCCATTGACGGATCAGCTAAGGCGATCAATCCAGAGAGATCTCGCGTCAGAATTCCGTCCTTGAAATCCATGTATTTTTTTAGCTCTTGAGCTGCCTTTGAGAGGCGACCAGCTGCTGAGTGTGTTTCAAATACGCCCGGTGCTACAACAACGTCCAAGGCTGCCATTTGGAACGTGCTGATCCAAGAATTTATCTCCAATAGTGTGTTGAGATACCCCACTTCGTTGGTCAATAAATTTTGGATAACTTCGTGGTTTTCCATGCTGGCCTCTTCGGCAGCAATAATCAAATTGAACAACATATCGTCGACCGCGGAAGACAACAAAACGTCTGTCTCACGCCGTGCGGCCAAAACTGCCTTGCGGTTAGTCGATAAGCGAGACTCCCCCTGGGCCAAAGCTGTGGAAAACGTTTGGGCGGCAGTCGTCAGGCTCGAAACATCAAGTGTAACTTCTTCATTCTCTGACAGAATTTCAAGAATATTGGACAAACGTTCGTTTGATGCTTTCGCAATATCAGATAGAATTGACTGTGTGCCGGAGGCTTGATTGCTTGAAAGTGCAAATGTTGTTCCGGCCAAAAGGTTAATCTCCGCCCGCGCTTCTAGCAAGGCTTGAAGGGCTGCAAACTTATTGTCCACCATATCTGAGAAGGTAGCGTCGATTGAAGAAATAGTGAGCTCTCCTCCTTTCTTGAGATTTTCGGAGGCTTCAGCCGCCATAGCCGTTAAGATTTTTTGCAATTCCAGGCTGCGTGTTTGCATTTCAGCAGTTTGAGATTCAATCCAAGTTGTGTTCATAAAGCTATTGTTACGCGCCTCAATCAGAGCTTGCAGGGCCTTCGTAGCTTTTTGTTGGATTGGTTCAATCTCGGTCCGGGTGCTGTCCGGAAGCAAGGTTATAAGGGTTTCCAATTGCTGCATTGTGGCCTGAGAATGCTTTTTCGCGTCTTCCATGGCTTTTGCGTTGTCGACAAGTAAAACAGTCGTCATCGCATTCTTTGCGTCACTACTGACTGATACCAACTGGCTGCTAAGTTCCAAAGCAGGGAGGCGTTCTTGTGTAAGTTGGCCCATGTCTTGGGACACGCGCCCAAATACCAATGACACCAAGACACCCACGGTCGCGGAGGCCGCTCCCATGGCCAATAAGATGACTGTTATCTTGCTTCCGATGCTCGAAAACAATCTAAATCGACGTTTAAAAGGATTATTGGAGCTGTCAGCCATGTGAAAAAATCCAAAGGTTGTCGGACGAAAGAGAAGGTAAAAGATGTGGCCCGACCCAAAGACAGGGAGGGGCCACGTTTGTTTAGGAGCCGCCTTGGGCAACAATTGGTGCAAAACCACCTTCTTTGGTAATGCGTGTCAAAAACACGTCGTCCATGCCCTGGTTGTCACCTGGACCGAACTCCATAACCACACCGCCAAAATCAATGTGTCGCAGGTTCCCCAATGCCGCGAGATAGCTTTCGCGCGACAAGTCTCGACCAGCGGCCTCAAGCGCCTCTATTGCAAGGCGGCCTGTGAGATAGCCCTCCAGCGTCACAAAGTCGGGGCTGGCATCAGGGTCAAGTGCCGTCAATGCCTTATGGTATTGGGCGACGACGGGAATTGCGGTATCCCAAGGAAAAGGGACGACCTGACTGATGATGACACCTTCTCCATCTGGCCCCAATTCACGGGCAAGAGCGTCAGATCCGACAAAGGAGATGTTCACGAAGGTCGGGTTGAACTTCATTTTGCGTGACAAACGAATGAATTCTGCGACGGGTTTATATGCCCCAACCATAACCACCGCATCTGGTTTGGCTTTGCGAATGGACAACAGGGCCTTTTTTACAGCGACTGTGTTACGTGTGTAGGTCCCTTCGGCTGCCAAAGTCATCCCTCGG
The DNA here is from genome assembly GCF_058892305.1 of Pelagimonas sp. NCBI lineage: Bacteria > Pseudomonadati > Pseudomonadota > Alphaproteobacteria > Rhodobacterales > Roseobacteraceae > Pelagimonas > Pelagimonas sp. The sequence goes on along the minus strand of NZ_JBZXVN010000045.1, from coordinate 52,094 downwards.
CTTTCCAGGGCGGCGGTAACACCCGCCAGACCGACACGACCAAAACCGTCGTCTTGATACAAAAGCGCGATGTTCTGCATGCCTTGCTCGTCAACCAAATGTTTGATCCAAGCTTCGGTTTCGGCGAAATAGGTTGCGCGTACGTTGAAAACATTTCCATGTTCGGCTTTGCGCAAAAATCCAGCACCTGTAAATGGGCCGATGAAAGGCAGTCCCGCAGCGGTAGCGACGGGCTGAGTGGCGGCGGAGGTTGGGGTGCCAACCGCACCGACAAAGCCAATGTGGTTGCCACCATCAATCACATTTTGGACATGTTCGACTGATCGGTCTGGTTCGTATCCGTCGTCCAAGCTTTCCAAGGTGATCTGACGCCCGTGAATTCCGCCAGCGGTGTTCGCTTCTTCAAAGGCTGCAGTCATTCCCATGCGCATGCCTTGTCCCAAAGCGGCAGCAGGACCGTCCAATGCAGCAACCTGAGCAAAGGTGACTTCGGTGTCCGTAATGCCTTGTCCTGCGGCCAAAATACCAGGTAGCAGGGCTAAAGAAGCTGCTAATAGTGTTGTTCTCGTCCGATTCATTCAAGTTCTCCATTTGCCGGGCTTTCGTCAAACAGTGATCCACAAGGCTTAATGAAAGGTCTGACAAACTCAAATAAATACAGCAAATTTGATCTGATACTGGCCAGCTCAGGAAAATGATCAGACACATTGCTGTCGGTTTTGGTCGGAACCATATGATCAGTATGGGCGTGGGAGCGGTGTCGAGATGGGGCGGACTAAGCGTCGCAGACGCTTGCCCAAACTTGAAAAACTTGTTTTACTTTAAGTGTCCACAGCCGAAAGACAGGCTGTTTGACATGCCGATGCCAGACCTTGGTGGAAGGGGATTTTAGGGTGACTTTGGGGCTGCGACCCCTTGAATAGGTTTGGTTCTGGCAGAGCAATAAATTTATTTGAGCAGGTGTGGGCCTATGACGAAACACGACCCAAGGAGCCAATGGCTGAAAAGTCAGTCCCGTAATTTGAGACGCACCGACCAATGGGGCCAAAGCGCTCGTTGTCTAGGCGCCCCTCGCTTTTTGGGTGAGGTCAAATATGATTGATCCTGAATATGTAAGGACATTGGCACAATACAATGAATGGCAAAACACGCAGCTCTTGGGAACTATGCGAGGCGTGAATCAGGACGTTTTATATCAGGATCGAGGGGCCTATTTCGGGTCGATTTTTGCAACCGCCAATCATATTTTGTGGTCCGACCAATTGTGGATGTCGAGATTTACCAACTACCCCGCACCCATGGGGAATTATGCCAAGGGCACCGAGATTGCGTCCTCTCTCGAAGATTGGGCCATTGAGAGGTTCCGTCTAGATCGCGCCATATGTGATTGGGGTCAACATATTAAAGCTGTGGATCTTGCAGGTGAGCTAAGTTGGTTTTCTGTCATCAATCAACGTGAATATACAAAAACCAAGGGGTTGTGTGTCGTTCATATGTTCAACCATCAAACGCATCATCGGGGGCAGCTGCATGTGATGTTGACGGCGGTGGGCTGTGTCGGTGCGACAAGTGACCTAACGTTTATGCCCGTCACGGAGTGTTGCGCCTGAGCTATACCCTGCTTAGCAATGTTTAAACTTTTGAATTGGGAGGCCCAAGATGTTCAACGCGCTCGTTGTGACAAAGGATACAGAGAGCGGCAAAACAGCCGCAGATGTGCAATCGATTGGGCTTGATGATCTGCCCGCCGGGGATGTGACCGTTGCGGTGGAATACTCTACTGTGAATTATAAAGATGGCCTTTGCATTGGACCCGGCGGTGGCTTGGTGCGCAATTACCCCCATGTGCCAGGTATTGATTTTGCCGGAACCGTCGAGGCGTCGGATGATCCGCGCTATGCGCCCGGCGACAAGGTTGTTTTAACCGGGTGGCGCGTTGGCGAGGCCTATTGGGGCGGCTATTCGCAAAAGGCGCGTGTCAAAGGGGACTGGCTTGTTCCGCTTCCCGATGGTTTGGATACGCGCCGCGCGATGGCGGTTGGGACCGCTGGCTTCACGGCGATGTTGGCGGTGATGGCGCTTGAGGATCACGGGCTTAAGCCGGGGCAGGGGCCGGTTTTGGTCACCGGGGCCGCCGGTGGTGTTGGCTCTGTTGCCACGGCTATTCTCGCCCATCTTGGGTATGAGGTTGCTGGTGTGACCGGGCGCCCGGAAACCGGTGATTACCTGAAATCACTTGGGGCGAGTCAGATCGTGGCGCGCGAGGCGCTCAACGAAACCACCAAACGCCCGCTTGAGGGCGAAACGTGGTCCGGCTGTGTTGACGCGGTTGGCGGTGCCATGTTGGCGCGCGTTTTGGGCCAGATGAACTACGGTGCCTCAGTTGCAGCAGTTGGGCTTGCCGGTGGCGCGGGGCTTCCCGCGACGGTTATTCCGTTCCTGCTGCGCGGTGTGAACCTACTTGGTATCGATTCTGTGATGCAGCCCTATGAAAACCGCCTGCGCGCCTGGCAACGTGTGGCAACTGATTTGCCGATGGACAAGCTTGAGGCGATGATCCAACCGGCAACCTTGTCAGATTTGCCACAACTGGGCGCGGATATTCTCGCCGGACAGGTTAAAGGCCGCGTTGTTGTTGACGTGAACGCCTAAAACAAGGGGCAGAGTTGACGCCAAGTGGCCTTGGCTCTGCCCAATTCCTGCCGAACTATATGAGTAATCTGGCACCTATTCGTGTGATAGGTGCCCTATGTTCTCTTCTGATTATACGCTTTTTGAATTCCGCGGGCCGATGTCGGTTCCGGTCCGTGTGTGCCCCAGCCTTTTGTTGCTGATTTTCGTCTATGTCGATGTCGCCAATCCCGAGTTTTTGGCGTTCGACCTAATGTTTGTCTTCCTATTGGTTTTGTCGATTTTTCTGCATGAGCTTGGCCATGCCTGGGGATGTTTGATTCAAAGGGTTGCGGTTGGCCGTGTGGTTTTGCACGGCGGCGGCGGTTATTGTGAACACAGCCCGGCGACCACCCATACCGAGGATGAGTTGATCGTTGCGATGGGCCCCATCGTGAATTTGGCTCTCTGGGCGATCTTTTCGCTAATAACGCCCCTCGCGCCGAACAATGACATACTTTGGGTGTTTGCAATGCTTGCGTGGATCAATCTATGGCTGGCGCTTTTCAACCTACTCCCGGTTCAGCCATTGGATGGCGGCAAGCTGTTCTACCTGCTTTTGGGGCGTTTCATGCCCTATCACCTAGCACAGCGCGTCGCCGGTGGCGTTGGTCTTTTGGCCTGTGCCGCTCTTTTGCCGGTGTTGTTTTATAGCTGGTGGGCCTTCGGTCTGGTGCTGTTTTTTCTGCCATCCCTGCCGTTGCATTGGCAAATGTTGCAAGGCAGGGCGCTCTGATCCGCGCCCCAACCAGTCACCTTGTGACGGATCATTTGGTTTCGAAGAACCCAACCGAATTGCCATCTAGGTCAAGCGCATAAAAGAAGCGCCCCGCCGGGAGGGGGATTGGCTCGGATACAACTTCGCCGCCCGCATCACGCACCCGTTGCATCGTGTCTTCTAACGCTCCTTGTGCAGACAAGTGCAGGGTCGATCCGGTGCCCCGCACCGCCGGTTTTCCGGGATACATGCTTAGCGCGATGCCGGTTTTCATATCTTTGGGCTGAAAAACCGCCATCGGGTTTGGGCCACTGTCATCTCGCGTGACCTCCCCCAAAGTGACGGCCTTGTAAAACGCGATCGAACGATCAAGGTCTGTGACGGGCAATTCGCCCCAAACAAGAAAATGCTCTGGTTGATAGGTCATGTTGCTATCCTTTTGTTGCACTAGGTAAAGGGTGACATGCCACCTTGTCAGTTTATGACAGCTGCCTTCGGATGCGGGCCAAGTGCTTGACGGCACCGCGAAACCTCGCTTTGCTGCGAGGCAGGACATCAGGGGGCATTATGCTGGATATCAATTTCGTCAGATCGCAATTTCCTGCGTTTCAGGAACCGTCTTTGCAAGGGCAGGCGTTTTTTGAGAATGCTGGCGGATCGTATACCTGTCAGCCCGTCATTGATCGGCTCACCCGGTTTTACACCCAGCGCAAAGTGCAACCCTACTCGGCCTATGAGGCGAGCCGCCTAGGTGGCGAAGAGATGGACGAAGCCCGAAGCCGCTTGTCGGCGCTTTTGGGCGTTGAGGGGGATGAACTTTCCTTTGGGCCGTCGACAACCCAAAACACCTATGTGTTGGCCCAAGCCTTTCGCCAATTCATGCAACCAGGCGAAGCGATTGTCGTCACCAATCAGGATCACGAGGCCAATACCGGCCCGTGGCGGCGGTTGGTCGACGAGGGGATCGAAATTCGGGAATGGAAGATTGATCCCGCCACCGGGTCTCTGAACCCCGAAGATCTGGAACCCTTGCTGGATGAAAACGTCCGGCTGGTGTGTTTTCCCCATTGTTCTAACGTGGTTGGTGAAATCAATCCGGTGACTGAAATCACCGCTTTGGCCCATGCGGCGGGGGCCTTTGTCTGTGTCGATGGTGTGAGCTATGCACCGCATGGTTTTCCGGATGTGGGGGCGCTTGGGGCGGATATCTATCTGTTTTCGGCCTATAAAACCTTTGGCCCGCATCAGGGGATCATGGTGATGCGCCGCGCACTTGGCATGGCCTTGCCCAATCAGGCGCATTATTTCAATGCCGATAGCCTATACAAACGTTTCACCCCGGCGGGCCCCGATCACGCCCAAATCGCCGCCTGCGCCGGGATGGTGGACTATGTCGATCGCCTTGCGGCGCATCACAATGTTACCGCTTCGCAAGTGCATGACCTTGAGCGCGATCACGAGACCAAGCTGTTGCAGCCGCTTTTGGATTACCTCTCTGATCGCAATGATGTGCGGTTGCTTGGGCCGAAGTCTGCGCAAAATCGCGCGCCAACCGTGGCGATTGAATGTCCCAAACCCGGTGCCGATCTGGCCAAGGATTTGGTTGCCCACGGTATCATGGCGGGGGGCGGCGATTTTTATGCCGTTCGCGCGCTTGAGGCGATGGGGATCAAGCCAGAGCATGGCGTATTGCGGCTGTCCTTCACGCACTACACCTCAGAACAAGAACTGCAGCAGCTTATCAGCGCTTTGGATGTCGTTTTGTGACGCCGCGCCCTTGTCATTAAACACAGCGGGCTAAGTTGCCTCGCATGACTGACCTTGCCCCCATCATCCTTTGGTTTCGCCGAGACTTGCGCTTGCGTGATCACGCGGCGCTTACCCATGCGGTCAATTCAGGGCGGCCCGTCATTCCGGTCTTTTTGAATGACACGTCCGTTTCCGACTTGGGCGCGGCACCGAAATGGCGGCTGCACAAGGGGCTCGAAGTCTTTGGAGCGGCGCTTTTGGGGCTTGGCTCGCGTTTGATCCTGCGATCCGGGGATGCAGAGCAATGCCTGCTACAGCTCTGCGCCGAAACTGGAGCCAGCGGAGTTGTCTGGCAGCGGGCCTATGATCCGCAAAGCGTTGCCCGCGACACCCAAGTCAAAGCCGCGCTCAAGGCGCAAGGCCTCGAGGCGCAAAGTTTTGACGGGGCTGTTTTGCATGAACCTTGGACGGTCAAAACCGGACAAGGCTCAGATTACAAAGTCTATTCCGCCTTTCGACGGGCGGTTTGGGGGCGCAACATCGTCCCGTCCCTTGCGCCCGTTCCCAAACCGACATCGCCGGCAACATGGCCAACAAGCGAGGTTTTGTCGGACTGGCATCTGACCCGACCAATGAACCGCGGTGGGGCGATTTTGGCGAACCATAACCCGGTTGGCGAAGAGGCGGCGCTTGAACGGTTGGAAACCTTCATCACGGATGACCTAAGCCGCTATGCAACGGACCGCGATCAACTTGCAGTGCGCGGCACCTCACGTCTGAGTGGCCATCTGGCACTGGGCGAAATCAGTGTCGCGCGCTGTTGGCAGGCCGGCCAGCACGCTTTGCAATTGGGCAATCCCGGGGCCGAGACCTTTCTCAAAGAACTGCTATGGCGTGAATTTGCCGGCTATCTGCTGTGGCATTCCCCGGACATGCAAACCAAAGCCTGGCGCCCGGAATGGCGCGGGTTTCAATGGAACACTGACCCGGATCACCCGCATTTTATCGCTTGGTCTCAGGCCCGCACCGGTGTGCCGCTTGTTGATGCCGGAATGCGCGAGCTTTATGTCACCGGCACCATGCACAACCGGGTTCGGATGATTGTTGCGTCATATCTGACCAAGCATTTGCGGATGGATTGGCGTTTGGGGCAGGCATGGTTCGCCGATTGTCTGACTGATTGGGATGCGGCCTCGAACGCGATGGGCTGGCAGTGGGTGGCCGGTTGTGGGCCGGATGCCTCGCCGTATTTTCGCGTGTTCAACCCGGATACCCAGCGGGACAAATTCGACAAAGGTGGACGATATGTTCACCGCTGGTTGGCGGAAACATCCCCGTCACCCGATGCATTGGCCTTGTCCTATTTTGATGCCGTGCCTCGAAACTGGGGGCTGTCACCCAACGCGCCTTATCCGCAACCTATTGTTGCTCTGGCCCAAGGGCGCCGCGATGCGCTTGACGCCTATGAGCGATGGAAAACCCAAACCGACGAATAATGCTGAATTTTGGGGCGAATTGCGCCTTAGGGTTGAAAATGCGTAACCGCAACATCTTGCGTTTAGACAAAAAGCGGCGCTATGTGTTGGGGTATCTTTATTTGCAAGAGTAGTTCACCCATGCCCACAGCCGCAAAACTTGTTGCCGCCGTCTTTCTTGCCGCACTTGCCTATGGTGTTTCGGAGTTGATCAAAACACAGATGCCCGCCAGCACGGCCTTTGGCGTGTTTTCGCAGGTGAATGCGGTGATCGGGTTCGTTTGTGGCTGGGCCATTGTCGGCAATCGTGCCGGGCGCGGCATGTCGGCGGCGGTGTCCAACGGGTTTACCGGAACGGTCGCGATGGTGTTTTGGTGCCTGTTCGTGCAAGCCGTCTATGAGATGGTGCAGGAGTCGATGAAACATCGCTACGATGGCGTTGTCGAAGCCTTTGCCGCGATTTTTGAACTCTGCATCAAACTCGGGGAGCATCTGGTGAATGGGCCAGTGCTTCTTAGCCTATTGATCGGCGCGATTGTGGTCGGCTGGGTTAGTGAAGTTGCATCCCGCCACTGGAGGTAACTCTGTCTAATTTGTTCTTCTATGGCACTCTGTGCCATGTACCGTTGCTTGAACTCGTTCTTGGACGTGGGTTCGATCATATCAACACGCGTCCCGCGACTCTTAAAAATCATGCGGTATATTGGGCCAAAGACCAAGCTTTCCCAATGATTTACGCCAAAGAGAACGCTGTGGCCGAGGGGCTCTTGGTTTGCGATCTTAGTCAAGATGATCTGGACCGATTGAACTTTTACGAAGGTGGGTTTGCCTATGAATTGCGACCCGTAGAGGTGGCTGTAGATGGGCAGGTCTTTGCGGCGCAAGTCTATTTCCCGGATGAAACCCTATGGGAAAAAGGGGCGCGGTGGTCACTTGAGGATTGGGTCGACACTTGGTCGCGGATGACATTAGGGGCCGCCCAAGAAGTCATGGCGCGGCGGGGGGCTGTATCGGCACAAGAGATCGTGCATCTCCTGCCGTTTTTCCGCGCCCGCGCTTGGGCTCAGGAATTGGCGGAGACACCGGCACCACAGACCCTTAGAAACCCGATGTCCTCGCAGGATGTGGAAATTGTCAAAGATCGCCCCGGTTTTGACGGTTTCTTTCGGGTCAAGGCGTTCAAAGTCAGCCATAAGAAATTTGATGGCACTCATAGCCCGGCTTTGTCGCGCGAAACCTTCATGTCTTTTGATGTGGCGTTGTTATTGCCCTACGACCCCGTCACCGATCAGGTTTTGTTGATCGAACAGGTCCGGTTTGGCGCCTTGAACCGGGGCGATCCGGCCCCATGGGTGTTGGAGCCGATTGCTGGTTTGGTCGATGCCGGCGAAGCCCCCCGAGACGCTGCGATCCGTGAAAGCGCCGAAGAGGCGAATTTGGAGCTGAGCCAGCTGATCGACATGCCAAAGGTTTATGCCTCGCCGGGGTATTCGACCGAGTTCTTTCATTGCTACCTTGGCATCTGTGACCTTGGCGGGCGCGGGCAAGGGCAGGGCGGCCTTGCGTCGGAAAACGAAGACATTCGCAACCATGTGATTTCCTTCGATCACGCCATGGATCTTGTCGACAGTGGCGAGGTCAATGTTGCCCCATTGTCGATGATGTTGCTGTGGCTGTGCAGAAAACGAGGGACTTTGCGCGCGCAACTGTGATTGCAGTGGCTTGAGTTCAGCGCCGCGCAGTCCTAAACCTGTTTGGTAAACGCGACGAAAGGACTCGGAATGCGCATTGCCTCTGACTTGGCTCAGGCCATCGGAAACACCCCTCTTATCCGTCTGAACAAGGCGTCCGAAGAGACGGGTTGTGAAATCTTGGGCAAGGCCGAGTTCATGAACCCCGGTCAATCGGTCAAAGATCGCGCCGCTTTGTTTATTATTCAGGATGCGGTTGAAAAAGGTCTTTTGAAACCCGGCGGAACCATTGTCGAAGGCACAGCGGGCAATACCGGCATCGGTCTGGCGCTTGTTGGGGCGTCGATGGGGTTCAAAACCGTGATTGTTATTCCTGAAACGCAAAGTCAGGAAAAGAAAGACATGTTGCGCCTTGCCGGGGCCGAGTTGGTTCAGGTTCCCGCCGCGCCCTATGCCAACCCCAACAACTATGTGCGCTATTCTGGCCGGTTGGCAGCGCAATTGGCCAAGACGGAACCAAACGGTGCGATTTGGGCCAATCAGTTTGATAATACTGCCAACCGACAGGCCCATGTTGAAACAACCGGTCCCGAAATCTGGGAACAGCTCGCCGGCAAGGTTGATGGCTTTGTCTGTGCGGTTGGATCAGGCGGCACATTGGCAGGTGTGGCCGAAGCGCTGCAACCAAAGGGCGTCAAAATCGCTCTCGCCGATCCCGAAGGCGCGGGCATGTTCAAGATTTATACCGGCGACGATAACCCCGGAAATTCGATCACCGAAGGCATTGGGCAGGGCCGCGTCACGGCCAACCTCGAAGGGTTTACACCGGACTTTTCCTATCGCATTCCAGATGCGGAATCCCTGCCTGTGGTCTTTGACCTTTTGGCGAACGAAGGTCTTTGCCTTGGTGGCTCGTCTGGTGTCAACGTGGCCGGTGCGCGACGCATGGCCAAGGAAATGGGGCCCGGCCACACCATTGTGACCGTGCTGTGTGATTATGGCACGCGCTATCAATCGAAATTGTTTAACCCCGAGTTTTTAAAGGAAAAAGGCTTGCCGACACCGCCTTGGATGACCAAGGCTCCGGCGAGCATTCCAGGTGTATTTGAGGATTCATGACCCGATTGCTGCGTGGCTGCATTGCCGGGCTAGTCGCCCTTTTTGTCATTGTGTCACCGGCCTTGGCCCAGTCCAGTGGACCGGACTATGCGACATGGGAACGGATCGCATCCCAAGCTGAAACAGCCCTAGAGGCCGATCAGTCCTCGGATGAGCGGCTTGAACAAATCCGCGTTCAGGTTGCGCAGTGGCGCGACCAGTTTCTTGAGGCACAAAGCGGCAATGACACGCGGATAAAAACCGTCCAATCGCAATTGGATTCCTTGGGGGACCCTCCCGCCGAAGGTGAAGAAGAAGCGCCGGAAATCAGCGAGAGACGCGCCGAGCTCAAAGAGCAGTTGGCCCGGATTTTGGCTCCAATCAAACAAGCCGAAGAGGCCTATACGCGGTCCAACGGTGTCATCAGCGAAATTGATCGGACAATTCGCAACCGGCAGGCCGATGCCTTTTTGGCTCTGGGGCCATCGCCTCTGAACCCAAGCCATTGGGGCCAGGCGATTGCCGATTTGCACAATTCGGTTGTGGCATCGATTCAAGAAGCCCAAAGAAAATGGGCATCCCCCATTTTGCGCAAACGTGCTCAGGCCAACCTTCCTCTGGTTCTGAGTTTGGCGTTTGTTGGTGGTATGTTGTTGTTGCGCGGACGCGGATGGGCACGCCGGTGGGCTGGCTGGGTTACCGAGCGTGGTTCACACAGCCAAAAAGTTGTTCGGTTTGTCGTCTCTCTGGGGCAAATCCTTCTTCCGATGATCGGTGTTTACATTCTGACACAGGCACTTTTGGCGCTTGGGCTCGCGGGGCCACGTTGGACGCTGTTTTGGGAAAACGTGCCGATTTGGGCGGCGGGGATGCTCGGCATTCATTGGTTGGCCGATCAAGCCTTTCATGACGATGTCGATGTCGCCGTCATGCCGCTTGACCAAGAAGACCGTCAACGCGCCCGCTGGATTTCGGACGTTCTAGCGATCTTGTTTGTCGCGCGCGGCTTTGTCAAAACTCTGACTGAATTTGACAACTATTCAGCCGAAACCCTGTCGGTTATTGAGTTCCCTCTTATCGTTTTGACAGGGTATTTTCTTTTCAAGCTAGGCCGCGTGCGCAACGAAGCCGCCGTCGCTGGAACCTTGGCTGCACGCAATGCGGATTCGGGCATTTACCGGTTACGCCTTGCGCGGTTGTTTGGTCGGGCCTCTATTTTCATCGGTATTGTGGGGCCGCTCCTCGCCGCCATTGGTTATATCAACGTGGGTGTTGGCTTGGTCTACCCGGCCGTTGCGACATTGGCTCTTGTCGGCGTCATCTTTGTCTTGCAGTCGTTTATCGGCGATTTGTCGGCCTTGATCAGTGGCAAAGAGGAAGAAGAGACCGAAGGGTTATTTCCTGTCCTTGCCGGATTGGCCCTGTTCCTGTTGTCTTTGCCGGCACTGGCTCTGATCTGGGGCGCACGCAGGTCGGATCTCACCGAACTTTGGGCGCGATTCCAAGAAGGGTTCCAAATCGGAGAAACCCGGATTTCACCCAGTGATTTCATGATCGTAATCGTTCTGTTTGTGATCGGTTACATGGTCACGCGCTTGATCCAAGGGGCGATGCGGAGCTCGGTTCTTCCTCGGACCAAGATCGACCAAGGCGGTCAAAATGCCATTGTTTCGGGTATCGGTTATATCGGCATTTTCGCATCGGCCTTGATTGCCATTACGCTGGGTGGCCTTGATCTTTCTTCGCTGGCGATTGTGGCTGGTGCTTTGTCGGTCGGTATCGGTTTTGGCCTGCAAAATATCGTGTCAAACTTTGTGTCTGGGATCATACTCTTGATCGAACGGCCCATTTCCGAAGGGGATTGGATTGAGGTCAACGGGGTGCATGGCACGGTGCGTGACATTTCCGTGCGCTCCACCCGGATCGAGACCTTTGACCGCTACGATATGATTGTTCCAAATGCTGACTTGGTGTCGGGAACCGTGTCAAACTATACCCGCGGCAATGTGTTGGGGCGCCTTATCGTGCCGGTCGGGGTTGCCTATGGCACCGATACCCGTCGGGTTGAGAAGATTTTGCTAACGATTGCCCGTGACCATGACATGGTTCTTATGAATCCGGCCCCTTATGTGGTGTTCCGCGGCTTTGGGGCGGATTCGATGGATTTTGAAATTCGGGTGATCTTGCGGGACGTGAACAAAGGTCTGGGCGTTCGCACCGAGATCAATCACCAGATTGTTGAGCGTTTCACCGAAGAGGGGATCGAAATTCCCTTTGCACAGCGCGATATTTGGTTGCGCAACCCCGAGGTCTTGCGGGGAGACACCCCACCAACACAAGAGGATGAGACATGAGTGACCCCCTTTACCGTCAAGACGCCTATGCGCGGGATGTCTCTGGTGTTGTGATTGGGCACACGGATGAAGGCGGGATTCTAGTCGAGCCGGAGCTGTTTTATCCAACAGGCGGTGGCCAGCCCGGCGATAGTGGCTGGTTGGAATGGGATGGCAAGCGCTTGTCCATTGCGACCACGGTCAAGGGCGAAAATGGCGAGAGCGTTTTGGTTCCGGCTGAACCCGAAGCTCTGCCACCCAAAGGCGCGCATGTAGTACAGGTGTTGGATTGGGAGAGGCGTCACAAGCATATGCGGGTGCATACGGCGCTGCATTTGCTCAGCGTGATTGTGCCTTTGCCCGTCACCGGCGGCGCGATTGGGGCCGGGACCGGGCGGCTCGATTTCAAAATGCCCGAACCGCCCCAAGACGTGCAGTTGTTAGAAGATAGTTTGAACAAGCTTATTGATCGGGATTTGGAAGTCACCGAAGGTTGGATTTCCGACGAGGAGTTGAGCGCCAATCCTGGGCTGGTGAAAACCATGTCGGTGCAACCGCCACGCGGAGCCGGGCGCATTCGTCTTGTGCGGATTGGAACCGGCACCGAACAAGTCGATCTGCAGCCCTGTGGCGGCACCCATGTGGCACGTACGGGGGAGATCGGAACTGTGCGGATCACCAAGGTACAGAACAAGGGCAAACAGAACCGGCGGATCAATATCTCTTTGGAGTGAAAGCGGATGCTCCGCGTACGGTGAGGGTGTTAAAAGGGATGCTTCCGCATGCTTTTTAGGTGCGTTGAGAGGTGTCGATTTGAATTTGGCAACGGAGTCGGGGAGGTGTTGCTGGGGCTTCTTGGTTCACCAAAACAAAGGGCCTTTGTCTTAGAACCACCGCTTGCCTGATTTCGCCCTGACCTCTCCCCACTTCTAAGGCAAGAAAAGTAGCCGTATCCCCTAAAGGGGGCCCTCGGCGATTTTCCTTGCCTTAGCCGCGTGGACAGGCCTTTTCGGGCTCAGGCAAGAGGTGGCTCCGAAACAAAGGCTTGGGTTAGGTTTCTCAGCTGGGGGTTGGAAGGAACCCTTAGACGAAGCTTGGCAGGCGTGCCAGGAGCCAAAACAGGAGAGTGTACCCCTGGTGGCCTGAGCCTGTGATGGTAGATGGATCGTAGGACGCGGCCGACAAAATGCCGATTGGCAAGCTCATCCAGACTATCAGTGTAACAGGGAAGAGATGGATGTTGAGTGTCGCGGTGGCCCAACGCCAATGAAACGCGATGATAGATGCCACACATAGCGTGACTCGCGATCGGCAGGACGGCCTTTCGCTTAGGTCTTTTTAAGCGGGACGCCGTAGAGTTCCAGCTTGTGGCCTTTGAGCTGATAGCCCAGCTTTTGGGCGATCTTTTCCTGAAGGGCTTCGATTTCTGGGTCAACGAACTCGATGACTTCGCCGGAATTCATGTCGATTAGGTGGTCGTGGTGCTCGCGTTCCGCGTCTTCATAGCGGGCGCGACCGTCGCCAAAATCGACGCGTTCCAGAATTCCGGCCTCTTCAAACAACTTCACCGTGCGATAGACCGTGGCGATTGAAATTCCGGAATCACGGGCCGATGCGCGTGCATATAGCTCTTCGACATCCGGGTGGTCTTTGGACTCTTCAAGCACGTCGGCAATGGTGCGGCGTTGGCCGGTCATACGCAGGCCTTTGGCGGCGCAACGATCTATTATGGTGTCACTCATTGGCGAATGGCCCTGGCTTGTCGAAACTTTCGCCCCTGATAGGCAAACCTGCGTCTCAGGCCAAGACCAAAGACGCAGGCTGTGGATAACCGGATCAGTTGTAGAGCGGTTGTATGCCCATTTGCATGTGCAGTGTGTTTACTGTGCCTTCGTCAAGTCCCATAGCTTTCGCTAGGCGGTCTAAATACTGCGCTTCGGCGGCGGTATCGACGCGGATTGTCATCAGCGAGGCAGAATAGACCTGCATACGCTGCGCTTCGGGGGTGTCCTTGGCTAGGGCATCTGGATCGACGGCGGCGGAGAATTGCGCTTGAATAAACGCGATATCGTCTTTGTCGGCGTCATCACCGATGGTTTCGAGCAATTTGGCTTTTTCGGCCTCATCAATATCGCCGTCACTTTTCGCCGCTTGGATCATAGCGCGCAGCATCAATCCAGCGGCTTCTTCGGCCTGTGGGGCGCTTTCCTTGGTGTTAAAGCTGTCAAGAAGACCGCCGAGACCTTGACCTTGGGCCGCCCCGGCCGCCGCAAGCATCCCGGCCAAACCGGCACCACCGCCCAAGCCAGACAACAAGCCACCCTGAGCGCCATCGCCGCCACCCATGAGCGAAGACATGTCAAAACCGCCCTGCATTTTTTCCATCATCTCGGCCATTGGGTTGCCCTGGCCACCCATCATCGCGCCAAGGCCGCCTTCTTGAAATTTGGCCATCATGTCTTGCATTGGGTTTCCGGCACCCTCTGGCATCTGACCCGAAAGCATCTGACCCATCTGGGCCTGCATTTCAGAGGCGGGTTCTTGACCTTTGACTTGGGCACCACCGCCCAACAGTCCACCAAGGCCACCACCACCGGCTAGTTTGTCAACTCCGCGCGCAGCGGCATATCCGATGGCGACCTTGGCCAGCGTTCCCATAAGACCCATTGTTCAATCCTCTTGGTTTCAGAATTTGAAACCAGAGTGACAGCTTGGGCGCAAATGGGTAGGGGGAAAAACCGCCAATGCGCGGATATGACTTAGGTTCCGCAAAACGTTGCTTTGACCACCTCGGATGGCTGAGGGGGGTGAGCGAGGTCACTTTCATCCGGTTGATCGTCAAACGGATTCGCCAGCACGCGGTTTAAGCGGTGGAACAGATCATCATCGCCAGCCACGGCCGCGTCGATCATTTGTTCGATCCGGTGATTGCGCGGAATGAAGGCCGGGTTGGCCTGTTTCATGATTGTGTCAGGGGCTGTTTCCGTCTCGATCCGCGATTGCCAGCGGGCGCGCCAGCTATCGAATGTAGCGCGATCTACGAAATGGTCGCGTCCTGTGTCATTGACCAAGGCGCGGAAGGTATTGGTGAAATCGGCCTCGTCGTTGTGCATCAAGATCAACAGGTCGGTGATCAGTGTTTCGTCGTCGGGAGCAGGGGAGGCAATGCCGATCTTGGCAGCAAATCGGGAGAGCCAATTGGCCCGGATCACCTCAGGCATCGCATTGATTTGCTTGGTGAACTGATCAACCGCCCGATCTTGGTCAGGCATAAGCGGAATAAGCGACGTTGCCAGTTGCGCCATGTTCCACGCGATAATATCGGCTTGCGCGCTATAGGCATAGCGCCCGCGTCGATCGATCGAGGAAAACACCCCATGTGCGTCAAACCCGTCAAGAAAGGCGCAAGGACCATAGTCAATGGTTTCACCTGACAGGGTGCAATTATCGGTGTTCATGACCCCATGGATAAAGCCATAGGACATCCAATGCGGGATCAAAGCGGCCTGTCGATCCATGACCATTTGCAAGAGGTCACTGGGGTCTTGGGCCTGTGGAAAATGACGATCGATGGTGTATTCAAAAAGGGTTTTGAGCGCGTCCGTCTCGCCACGGGCGGCGAACACCTGAAAGGTGCCGACGCGGATATGGCTTTGGGCGACGCGGGTTAGCACGGCGCCGGGAAGCGGGCGGTCACGAATGACGTCCTGCCCGGTGCGCGTGGCGGCAAGCGCACGTGTCGTGGGCACGCCAAGCGCAAACATGGCCTCGGACACGACGTATTCGCGCAAAACCGGACCAAGCCAAGCCCGCCCATCACCACGGCGACTATAGGGGGTTTGGCCCGACCCTTTGAGTTGAATGTCGCGACGTGTACCGTTTTGATCGACAACTTCACCCAACAAGATTGCGCGCCCATCGCCAAGCTGCGGATTGTATTGTCCGAACTGGTGCCCTGCATAAAGCTTGGCAATCGGCTCGGCCCCTTGGGGAAGCATATTCCCAGCAAAATAGGATGCCAGTTGGGTATCATCGGTGCCTGTGATCCCCAATTCCGCCGCTAAGTCGTGATTAAAGGCAATCAGACTTGGCGTTTGGACCGGGGTGGGGGCCTGATGGCTGTGGAACGGGTCCGGTAGCCGCGCATAGGAATTGTCAAAGGGGATGTGCAAGGTCTTGGGTAAGGTCATGGCCAATAGATAGGGCAAGGATGTGCCTTTGTCAGGGGCCAACCAACAGAACGACCAATCAAAGCTCTTTGCTCATCAACACATATTTGTCTCGTCTTGAAAATCGGGCGCGGGTGTAAAACCGCTGTGTGTTCTCGTCGTCGCGGTCCACTTCCAAATGCAATGCCCGAACGCCACCGTCTCCCAATGCCTTGGCGAGACCACTGAGCGCCTCGCTACCCATGCCGCGTTTGCGCACAGCCGGGCGGATGTACAGCTCATCAACAAAGGCATCCATACCGCCAAATTCCAGCGACCAGCCAAAGGTGATGGCGATATAGCCAACCGGGGCTTTGCGGGGGCCAATCATCCAGATCGCGCCGTGGGGCGAGCCTGATAACAAAGGGGCCACCGCCGCGGTTTGTTGTTCTTGCGTGGTGGCAAACTCCATTTCGGCATGAAAGGCGGCAACCAATGGCAAAAGTTTGGGCGCGTCGTCTTCGGTCGCGAGCTGAAGGGATTTCATAGGCGGGCCAGCCTTTCGGTGATCAGCGCAAAGAAACCGTCAGAATCGACATCGCCAATAAACGTGGCATTGGGCGCGCGGTCCGTAACGTTCCACCAATCGGCAACTGTCATGCCGCGGGTCAATTTTGACTGGGTTTCGATCTCGACGTTAATATGACGGCCCGAAAATAGATCAGGGTTGATCAGGTAGGCCGTGACGCAAGGGTCATGCAACGGAGCCCCGGCCGAGCCGTATTTTTCCTTGTCAAACCGCTCAAAGAAATCGGTCATCTGCGCCGTTGCGATCCCAACCGGGGTGCCAAGGGCGCGGAAGGCATCGTTGCGCGGTTTGGTTACAAGGGCTTTGTGCGTCACATCCAACGGCATCACCGTGATGGGTGCGCCGCATTTAAACACGATCTCGGCGGCTTCGGGATCAACATAGATGTTAAATTCAGCCGCTGGGGTGATGTTGCCGACCTCGAAATAGGCCCCACCCATCAATACTATTTCCCCAATCCGATCCGCAATATCGGGCGCACGTTGCAGCGCCGTGGCGATATTGGTCAAAGGGCCAAGCGGGCAAAGCGTGACAGTTCCAGCCGGTTCCGCACGCAGCGTTTCAATGATGAAGTCAACGGCGTGTTTGTCCTGAACCGGCATGGTTGGCTCGGGCAGGGTGGGGCCATCAAGGCCTGTCTTGCCGTGCACATGTTCGGCCGTCACCAAAGTATGAGCCAAGGGGCGATCACAGCCCGCATAGATCGCGACATCAGGCCGCCCGGCCAGTTCGCAAACCATGCGGGCATTGCGCGTTGTAAGCTCAAGCGGCACATTTCCGGCCACCGTGGTGATGCCGATAACTGTCAACTCCTGAGGGGAGCCCAGAGCCAGCAGAATAGCCACAGCATCATCCTGTCCGGGATCTGTATCAATGATGATGTTTTTCGCTGTTGTCGTGGCCATTCGGCGTCTCCTTGTTTGCGCGCAAGTGGTGACATGCGAAACGATTAGGATCAAGCACATGGCGAGCGATCTTGGCAACAGGAGGCAAATCCGAATGTTTGTTTTCCAACGCTTGCGGCTTTGATCTAGGCGCGTAAAGGGAAAAATCGGACACACTTCTTTGGCCCTGTCTTTTTCGGCTTCAGTAAAGGAAACTGTGCGAGACCAGCGGTTTGCTTTCCAACGTCACGACTTGTGTCAGAGTGAGGGACGCTTGCCGCTGAGGTCGTGCAACTCCCTTTGCCTGTGGGGGGCGTGGAATTGGCACCTCACTACGTTAGATCACCTTGAAATCGAAAACCTATTCCTGCGGCGACATTCCTTGGGTGACAACGGTGCTACGCCAATGAGGTTGAACAATGAATGGCACCAGCCCCTTAACCCATCAGCGTTTAAATGCTTTTTCCAAATCGAGAAATAACCTATTCTGAAACGATGAATATCAGGCTCATCACTTGCAGAAGCTGCAATCACAAGAATCGGTTTGGTGCTGGAACGTGTAGTTATTGTTTCAAAGCAACCAGCCTTTGGAACCGAATTTGGTTTGTTCCAATGCTGTTCGGAATCGGATGGCTCATTTACATGATGCTCACATCCTAAAAGTGATCCCCCCGTTTGTAAGGTCTGCCAAAGAACAAGGTTAGACTCAGAATAACGTCAAGCCATGTAATTATTCGGGGTATTAAGTCGGGCTGACCGTATTGCGTCAGGCCGAACAGCTGGCCCCACCCAAAACGCAAAATTTGGCGCAGTGCGGGTGATTCAAAGGGACGGCGCGTTCTGCGTCTTTTAGAGTATTCCCCATTTCAAACTGTGGATCGTAGGGGAGAAGCGTACAGGCCAAAACTGTTGGCTTTTGGGCCCCTTTGCGTTTGACCACCATCCGCGATGACGCACACATGACGCTATTGGGCGATTTGTTGAGTATTTCCCAGCAATCTGTTGTGATTTCAGGGACATCGACCGTTTCATCCATTTCGGGGAACAACACGGTGACCCCTGGATTCATTGCGTCAATGTCAAACCCTTCTTGGGCAAATAGGGCGGAGTAACCCGCGCGCGAAGCCGCATCACTTTCATTCCACATGGTCCGCCCGGCAACCGCCATAGGAATGCCAGCATCGCGAAGCCACCGCATCCCCGTCAAGGTTTTCTCAAAGGTGCCTTTGCCGCGTTCTTCGTCATGAAATTCGGCGCTGTGATGATCAACCGAAATACGCAGGGTCAATTTGCCGGGGAAGTCAGCATTCAATGCCTCTAGCCCGTCTTTGACGCGCCGCCGCATCATCGGCAACATCGCATTGGTGAGGATCAAAACCTCATATCCGCGTTCCAAAGACACGCGCGCCATGTCGATCATTTGCGGATTCATAAAGGGTTCGCCACCGGTAAAAGCGATTTCACGCACCTGCCAATTGCGCTCTTCCAACTGGTTTAAATAGTCGGTGACCTCATCGGCGGTGATATAAACAAGCCGGTCATTTTCGGGTGAACTTTCGATGTAGCAATTGGCGCAGGTGATGTTGCACAATGTGCCGGTATTGAACCAGAGCGTTTGCGGGTCGCTTAGGGCAACGCGTGCACGTTTGTCCCCCTTGGCGGTGACGCCGGGGTGTTCGAACTTGCCTAGTTTGGCTTCGACATTGTCTTTCATGATCGTCCTATGCGCGGTTTGAAACACACTTATTGCCTCTGCTAACCTGTGACCAGAGCATGAAGATTTCACTGACGCCATTGTGATAGATCAATTGGGTGTTAGACTCCGGCGAAAAGATCAGTTACACGCCCCGGTGAATGAACCCGTTAGCGCTAACGACCCAAAGAGAGGCCAAGCCATGGTATCACGCGTCATTCCGGTCGATAATTTTGACCTAGTCATATTTGGAGGCACCGGTGATCTGGCTCGCCGCAAAATCCTTCCGGGGCTATTCCGGCGGTATTGTTCCGGCCAAATCCCTGAAGATGCACAAATTATTGGGGCTGCTCGCTCGGACGAAGGCGACGAAGGGTTTCGTCAAATCGTCGGTGATGCGATCCGCGAATTTGGTGGAGGGCGCCATTGCCAGGATGGCACGCTCGAGAAATTCCTAGACCGAATCTTCTATGTGCGCGTCGACGCCATGGGGGATGAGGGTTGGCTTGAACTCAAAGAGCGTTTGCGCGACGGGGTGATCAAGGCGTTCTATTTCTCGGTTGGGCCAAGCTTGTTTGGGGCCTTGGCGGAACGGTTGCGTGGGTTTGGTCTTGCGGATGATGACAGCCGGGTTGTGGTTGAAAAACCCTTTGGTCACGATTTGGAAACCGCGCGGGCGTTGAACAAAACGCTGGCCCAGCATTTTGACGAACAACAGATTTACCGGATCGACCATTATCTTGGTAAAGAAACGGTCCAAAACCTGATGGCGGTGCGCTTTGGCAATATGCTGTTTGAGCCNNCTCTGGAACGCGCAATACGTCGATCATATTCAAATCACCGTGGCCGAAACCGTCGATGTGGGTGGCCGTGGTGGCTACTATGACAAATCTGGCGCGATGCGGGACATGGTGCAAAACCACCTGATGCAGCTGTTGTGCCTGATCGCGATGGAACCACCCGCCAGGTTTGAACCGGATTCGGTGCGTGACGAAAAGCTCAAAGTTATCCGTGCGCTAGACCCGGTTGATTATCACCACATTGCCCGTGGGCAATATTCGGCGGATGAACATCAGCCGGGCTATCGTGCCCATGTCGGCGATCCGCGCTCCAAAACCGAAAGCTTTGTGGCGCTGAAATGCCATATCTCCAACTGGCGATGGGCGGGCACGCCATTTTATCTGCGTACCGGTAAAAAGCTGCGCGGTCGTGGGTCTGAGATCGCCGTGGTGTTCAAAGACGCGCCGCATTCGATTTTTGGCGAAGAGGCCGGGCGTCATAGCAATGTTTTGGCCATTCGCCTGCAACCGGATGAAGGCATGACCCTAGACGTAACCATCAAAGAGCCGGGACCCGGCGGGATGCGGCTTTTGGATGTGCCGTTGGATATGAGTTTCGCAGAAGCCTTGGGCGATGACGCGGAAGACGTACCAGACGCCTATGAGCGCCTGATCATGGATGTGATCCGTGGCAACCAAACCCTGTTTATGCGTGGTGATGAGGTCGAGGCGGCTTGGGCGTGGACCGATCCGATCATTGAAGGCTGGAACCGTCGCGGCGAAGTGCCTAAACCCTATGATGCCGGGTCCTCGGGGCCGGAAGATGCGCTGATGCTGATGCATCGTGACGGGCGCAAGTGGCGGGAGATCAAAGCGTGATGCAGGGCATTTTGCGTTTTGCAAAGAAGACTATGTTGCCGCACGCGGGGGAACCCGCGAGAGACGGGCGCAAGTGGCGGGAGATCAAAGCATGAACTACGAATTCATCGAATATCCGGATCGCGATATGCTGGCTATTGATTTGGCCAACCAGTTGTCTGACGATTTGGAAGAGGCGCTGCATCACGAAGATCGCGTCGCTATGGCCGTTCCGGGGGGAACATCACCGGGGCCGGTGTTTGATGATCTGTGCGGATCGAACCTTGATTGGAGCCGCGTTGACGTTCTGCTAAGTGACGAGCGTTGGGTGCCCGAAGATCACGAACGGTCCAATACCCGGCTTTTGCGGCAACGTTTGTTGGTGAACCGCGCTGAAAAAGCCCGGCTTCTACCGATGTATGCCCCCAAACCGACCCCCGAAGAGGTGCTTCCCGAACTCGAAAGCATCATCGCGCCCGAACTGCCCTTGGCGGTGGTTTTGTTGGGCATGGGCGAGGACATGCACACCGCGTCGCTGTTTCCAGAAGCGGACCGGCTCGAAGAAGCGCTGCTTCCTGGTTCGCCAATTCTTGTGCCGATGCGTGCCCCCGGTGCGCCCGAACCGCGCATCACACTTTCGGCGCGGGTTCTTGATGGCGCGCTGCGCAAACATGTGTTGATCTTTGGGGCGGCCAAACGTGCCGCTCTTGAGAATGCGAAGGGCAAATCAATTTTTGAGGCCCCGATTAACGCCGTTCTCAACGGTGCCAAGGTTCATTGGGCGGAGTAAGCGAATGTGGATTGATTTGAAAAACCACGCCGGACGCGTTGCAGACCGGCGCATCGAAGACCTGTTCCAAGACCAAAGCCGGGCGACAAACTTTAGCGCGACGGCCTTGGGCATGCTGTTTGATTTCTCCAAAACCCAGATCGACAACGAGGTGATGGACACGCTGATCGCCTTGGCCAAGGCGTCAGAGGTGGAAACCCGGCGCGACGCGATGTTTGCAGGCGAAAAGATCAACGAAACCGAAGGCCGGGCCGTGTTGCACACTGCGTTGCGCAACCTTGATGGTGGTGCCGTTACGGTGGACGGGGCGGATGTGATGCCCGAGGTTTTGGCAACCTTGGACCGGATGGAGGTCTTGGCGGAGGACATTCGCAAAGGCGAGATCACCGATGTCGTCAATATCGGTATTGGCGGCTCTGACCTTGGTCCGGTGATGGGTGTGCTGGCGCTGGCTCCATATCACGATGGCCCGCGTTGTCATTTTGTCTCCAACGTTGATGGGGCGGATATTGCCGATACGTTGCGTGGGTGCGACCCGCAAACGACTCTGTTTATCGTTGCGTCCAAGACCTTTACCACCATCGAGACCATGACAAACGCACGCACTGCCAAGGCGTGGCTTGCCGACAAAGGTGTGTCGTCCGACGGGCGCTTTGTGGCGCTTAGCACCAATGTTCCGGCGGCCGGGGCCTTTGGCATTCCGGCGGATCGGGTCTTTGGATTTGAGGATTGGGTTGGTGGTCGCTACTCGATGTGGGGGCCGATTGGCCTGTCGCTGATGATCGCCATCGGCGGGGATGCGTTCCGGGCGTTTTTGCGTGGCGGTCAGGCCATGGATCGACATTTCCAACAGGCCAATCTGTCCGAAAACCTGCCGGTTTTGTTGGCTTTGGTCGGGATTTGGCACAATCAAGGCTTGGGCTATGCCAGCCGTGCGGTCCTTCCGTATGACAACCGTTTGATGCGTCTTCCGGCCTATCTTCAACAGTTGGAAATGGAGAGCAACGGCAAGGGCGTCGCCATGGATGGCACGGACCTGCCGGTGCAATCCGGGCCAGTGGTGTGGGGGGAACCCGGCACCAACGGCCAACACGCGTTTTATCAATTGATCCACCAAGGGACGGCTGTTGTGCCCTGCGAGTTTTTGGTGGCTGCCGAAGGGCATGAGGATGATCTAAAACATCATCATCAACTGTTGGTTGCCAATTGTTTGGCCCAATCCGAAGCTTTGATGCGCGGCCGGTCCTTGGAAGAGGCCCGTTCCAAAGTCGCGGATAAATTCGAAGGGGATGAGCTTGAGCGCCAAGCGCGCCATCGTGTGTTCCCCGGCAATCGCCCGTCGACCACTTTGGTTTACGAAAAGCTGGACCCGGAAACCTTGGGCAAAATCATCGCGCTATACGAACACCGGGTGTTTGTCGAAGGGGTGATTTTGGGCATCAACTCTTATGACCAATGGGGCGTCGAGCTTGGCAAAGAGCTGGCCACGGCCTTGGGGCCTTTGGTTGCTGGTGACGCGCCGGTTGAGGACAAAGATGGATCAACGGCACAGCTGTTGAGTTTTGTTCATCGCCATAGCGCGTAAAGCATCGGGGGAGTCTCGAGGCAGGCTCGAGCCTCCCCGGGAAATTTTTGGAAAGAAGAAGACCCGAGGCCGGTTTTTGGCCTTGGGTTATTTTATGTCAAAATCCGGTGGGGCAAGGTCAAAACCAGCGAATTGAAACGCCGGGCTGACTGTGCAGCCCACCAAAGTCCAATCGCCTGTTGTGCGGGCGGCTTGCCAATGGTCTTTGGGAACAATGAGTTGTGGGTTTTGACCGGTCAATAGATCGGGGCCCAAGACGTGATCCTTGCGGGGGCCGGTATCGGTGTCGGCCATGGATAGGATCAAAGGGGCCCCGGCATAGTAGTGCCAGATTTCCACCGCATCAACGCGGTGCCAATGGCTGCTTTCCCCTGATTTCAGCAAGAAATAGATACAGGTTCCGGCGGGGCGTTCCCCGTCGGCCGCATTGGCAATCCATGTCTGGCGGTAGTGCCCGCCCTCGGGATGGGGGGCCAATTGCAACTGGGCGATTATTTCGTCTGCCGTCATGACCGTACGGTCCTCTCAAGGTTGGTTAACAAACCGGGCGCACCCTGACGTCGTCAATAACCGCTTCGAGCAGGAGGCACAAATGGCGGCAATTCAGAACGGCATTCGGCATATGGCCGAACAAATCGTGGCCCGCGAAGGTGGCTATGTGAACGATCCCGATGACCCGGGTGGCGCGACAAAATATGGGGTGACCATCCATACAATGCGCCGCCTTGGTCTTGATATGGACAAGGACGGTCAAATCACAGCCGAAGATGTGAAACGGTTGAGCCGCAACAAAGCGGTTGAAATCTTTTTGCAGCATTATTTCTTGCGTCCACGCATTGCTGAGCTTCCGCAGGCTTTGCATGAAACCGTGTTCGACATGTATGTGAATGCGGGCGGCAATGCGGTGAAGATTTTGCAGCGTTTGTTGCGGCAGATGGGCGAGGAGGTCAGCGTTGATGGCGCGATTGGTCCTCAAACCATTGCGGCCTGCGCACGCGCCTATGCCAAGGCCCCCGATCACCTTGCCGACGCTTATGGCATTGAGCGGCGCAATTACTATTTCAATATCGCGGATCGACGCCCCGCCAGCCGCAAATACGCCCGTACGCGGGCCGGTGGCAAAGGGGGGTGGATCAAACGGGCCGAAGAATTCATTTCGGCGCGCTACCATTTGACGGATGCGCAATTTGCGCAGCGGGTGGCGTCATGGGGTTGATCGAACGCATTTTGGGTGTGGTGTTTGGCGGCGGGCGCAATGTCGTTGCCGAAACCGCAGAAGTGTTTCGCGTCAATGCCGAGGCGGATGCGGCGCGGGATCATGATTTGCGCAGCGCTGCGCTTACGCAGTTTGGGCATGAGTTTGCCGTTGTGCGGCGCGGGTGGTTTGATCGTTTTATGGACGCGATGAACCGGGTTCCGCGTCCGGCGATGGCCTTGGGAACGATGGGGTTGTTCGTTGCGGCGATGGTTGATCCGGTGTGGTTTGCCGCCCGTATGGCCGGGATCGCCTTGGTGCCCGAGCCGCTTTGGTGGCTCTTGGGGGCAATTGTCAGTTTCTATTTTGGTGCCCGCCATCAGGCCAAAGGCCAAGAGTTTCAGCGCGATTTGGCCGCAACCATGGCTGCGGTGCCGCAGGTTGTGAAAACGGTGCGTGATGTTCATGCGCTGCGCGATGTGACGCCAGACGAGGCCGAAGAGCAGGGGGAAAACTTTGCTGACAACCCGGCTTTGGCCGCTTGGGATGCCGAGCGTCGGTGACCCAACACGCGACAAAGTGAACAGGGGGTCCTGACATAAGTCATTGGACGACAGAATCGATGCGCGTATAACCACGCTTATGATTACAGAGCTTGGCCACTTCACCCTGATCCTCGCCTTTATGGTCGCCATCGTGCAAGCGGTGGTGCCATTGATCGGCGCTCATAAACGTCTGCCCGGCTGGATGGCCGTCGCGGAACCTGCTGCTACTACACAGTTTGTGTTGGTAGCAGCGTCCTTTGCAGCCCTGACATATGCCTTTGTTGTTTCCGATTTCTCGGTGCAATTGGTCTATCTCAACAGCCATTCCAGCAAACCGATGTTGTATAAAATCAGCGGCGTTTGGGGGAATCACGAAGGGTCCATGTTGCTATGGGTCTTCATCCTCGCATTGTTTGGCGCGATGGCGGCCTGGTTTGGCGACAACCTGCCACCGACCTTGCGCGCTCGCGTGTTGGGTGTTCAGGCGGCGGTTGGCGTGGCGTTCTACGCCTTCATCCTCTTTACATCGAACCCGTTCTTGCGGCTGAATGTGGTGCCGATGAACGGGCAGGATTTGAACCCGCTGTTGCAGGACCCCGGTCTCGCCTTTCACCCGCCGTTTTTGTATCTTGGCTATGTTGGCCTTAGCATCTGTTTCAGCTTTGCTGTGGCGGCTCTGATCGAAGGGCGTGTTGATGCGGCTTGGGGGCGCTGGGTGCGGCCTTGGACGTTGATCTCATGGGTTTTCCTAACCATCGGTATCGCGCTTGGGTCTTGGTGGGCTTATTACGAGCTTGGCTGGGGCGGCTTCTGGTTCTGGGATCCGGTTGAAAACGCCTCGTTTATGCCTTGGCTCTTTGCGGCGGCTCTCTTGCACTCGGCCATTGTGGTCGAAAAGCGTGAGGCGCTGAAAAGCTGGACGATCCTTTTGGCCATCATGGCGTTTAGCTTTTCCCTCATCGGGACGTTTATCGTGCGGTCGGGCGTTTTGACCTCGGTCCACGCTTTTGCCACCGATCCGGAACGCGGCGTGTTCATTTTGGCCATTCTGGTGTTCTTTACCGGCGGGGCGCTAACCCTGTTTGCCGGCCGGGCCAATGCGATGCAGGCCAAGGGGATCTTTGGCGTGGTGAGCCGCGAAAGTGCGCTTGTCGCCAATAACATCCTGCTTGCTGTGGCAAGTCTTGTTGTCTTTGTCGGGACGATGTGGCCGCTGGTGGCGGAAATGGCCTTTGACCGAAAGCTTTCGGTTGGTGCGCCGTTCTTTAACATGGCCTTCACACCGTTCATGGTCATCCTTGGTTTGATTTTGCCGATTGGCGCGATGCTGAGCTGGAAGCGGGGGCGTGCGGATCGCGTGATCAAGCAACTTGTCCCGGCCTTTGTGCTTGCACTGGCGCTTGGCGGCTTGGTTTGGGCGATGCAAACCGGGAAATCCATGTTCGGTCCTGTTGGTGTCTTCCTTGGGGCTTGGCTGGTGTCGGGCGCAATTGTTGACCTGCTGAGCAAGACCGGCAAAACCCGCGACTTTTCACGCTTGTTGCGCCTGCCGCGTGCCGATTGGGGCAAAGCGGTTGCGCATGGTGGTCTTGGGATCACCATGCTGGGCATCGCTGGCTTGATGGCCTGGGAAGAGGAGCGCGTTCTGGTCGCTCAGATCGACGAACCTTTCACCGTTGGTCAGTTTGAGTTCATCTTGCGCGGTGTCGATACCGTTCAAGGGCCAAACTACATGTCGGATATGGCCGAAGTCAGCGTTCTGAAAGGCGGGCAAGAGATTGTGCGCGTCTATCCAGAAAAGCGCAGCTATCCGGTTCAGCAGATGCCAACCACCGAGGCGGCGATTGATTACCGGTTCCTGCGCGACGTCTATGTTGTGATCGGCGATGCACAGGCCGACGGCGGTTATGTCATGCGGATCTATATCAAACCGCTGGCCAACTGGATTTGGGCGGGTTGTATTCTGATGTCACTTGGTGGGCTGCTAAGCCTGTCTGATCGTCGCTATCGTGTTGCCGCAGGTGCGCGCAAAAAGGCGGCGGTGATCAAGGGGGTTCCGGCGGAATGAAACTGCTCAAGACTTTGATTGCGGCGCTGATGTTGGCGTTTGTGTCTCTTCCGGCTGCGGCTGTGCAACCGGATGAGATGCTTGCCGACCCGGCGTTAGAGCAACGGGCACGCGACATTTCGGCAGGGCTGCGATGCCTTGTGTGTCAGAACGAAAGCATTGATGAATCAAACGCCTCATTGGCGCGTGATTTGCGGCTTTTGGTGCGCGAACGGATCATGGCGGGCGACAATAACGACGAAGTTGTTGACTATGTTGTGGCCCGTTATGGCGAGTTTGTGTTGCTGCAACCCACCACCGGCGGCTGGAACTGGCTTTTGTGGGCCACGGGGCCTTTGGGGTTGCTCTTCGCCTTGGTTGTGGCGGCGTTTTACCTGCGGGGCCGTTCACAGGCCCCGGCGAAAGCCAGTGAAGGGTTAAGCACCGAGGAACAGGCCCGTCTTGACGAGATCATGAAGGGGTAGGGGCGCTGCCCCGCCTCGAGCTTTGCTCGAGCCTCCTCGGGATTTTTTGGGAAAGAAGAAGCATGGGCGTTGACGCAAAGGTGTCAGCGCGGTAGCCAGTCGGTAGGGGTGACAGGATCCCCAGGCTCCGCCATGCGCTAAACCTGTTGTCGACTTTCAGTGTTCTGCCTTTTTTCGGGCGATACCTCTGGACAAGGGCGGACCTCCTAACCACCTTTGGTGGTGCGGTATCGTCAGAACGGAGGGACAGATGACCCGTGAGACGATTTCACTTGAGATCAAAGATCTTAAGCAATTTGCCAAGGCGCTGCGCGCCGAACTTCCTAACACCCCGAGCCATGTTGAGACATTGGGCCTTGTTGCGCGTGCGGCCGGGTATCGGAATTTTCAACATCTTAGGGCGCAAAACACCCCCAAGCCGGTCGCCGATGACAAGCTTGTGGCGCGGGCGCTTGAGCATTTTGACGACGCAGGTCAGCTTAAACGATGGCCGGGGAAAACCCGCATTCAAGGGCTGTGCCTTTGGGTCTTGTGGGCCCGTTTGCCAGCGCGTCAGACGCTGACGGAACGCGACATAAGCGGTTTGATTGATGCGATGACCCTCTTTCGGGATGCCGCCCAGATCAGGCGCGGGATGATTGAACACGCCATGCTGACCCGCAACCTTGATGGGTCAGCCTATGAGCGCGTGGAGCAATTGCCACCGCCCGAAGCCTTGGCCCTCATTGCCAAGCTGGCCCCGTGACGCGGGGTTTCGCTTTGCCATTCCGGTGTCATCGGTATTTGATGCGTGCAACAGGTTAACGGAGTTCCCATGAAATACGACACGATCACCTATGTGGTAGAAGACGACATCGCCACGATCGCGATCAATCGCCCCGATGTGATGAACGCGCTGAACACGCAGATGCGCGCGGAATTGGCCGACGCCTTTACCCGTGGCGGCAAAGAGGCGCGTGTGGTGGTTTTGACCGGCAACGGCAAGGCGTTTTGTTCCGGTCAGGATTTGGGGGATGGCAAGAACATCGCCCAGCTTGATTTGCAGCGCACCTTGAATGACGAATACGTGCCGATGTTGCGCGCGATCTATGAATGCCCGGTGCCGACAATTGCCGCAGTCAACGGTGCGGCGGCTGGGGCCGGCGCCAATCTTGCGCTCGCGGCGGATGTGGTGATCGCCACCGAAAGCGCCTATTTCCTTCAGGCCTTTAGCAAGATTGGGCTGATCCCGGATGCGGGTGGCACATGGTTTTTGCCACGTCAGATCGGGCTGGCCAAAGCGATGGGCAAGGCGCTCTTCGCCGAAAAGATCAGCGCGCGGCAGGCGGATGAGTGGGGCATGATCTGGGAAGCGGTTCCCGATGGGGAGTTTGAGATCATCTGGAAAGCCCGCGCCGCGCATCTGGCCCATGGTCCGACGCTGGCCTATGCGCGGATCAAACAAGCGATGCGGGCGTCTTATGACAACACGCTTGAGGATCAGCTGGCGCTTGAAGCGAGCTTGCAAGGGCAATGCGGCAAGTCCCGCGACTTTATGGAAGGGGTCATGGCGTTTCTGGACAAACGCAAGCCCGACTACGAGGGGCGCTAAGCCTCGGGATTATGACATAGCAAAGGGCGCGGAGTTTTCCGCGCCCTTTTTGTTCGTGAGGACGGTTGTCGTTCGATCAGACGAAATCGTCCGCCATGGATGTCGCATCACCGGCAGGATCGGCATCGTCGTCGTCATCATTTGGATCAAGCGGGTCTGGGTCTTTCATCAGATCATCGTAGGTAACCAGATACTGACCGCAATCCGCGCCCATATCATCGGGTGTGGCATAGCAAAGGTCATCCACCGCGCCGGACCCGGCAAGATTAACCTGCATCGACGACACGCCATCAACGGCAATGTCGATGGTTTGCAAGGAGTTGTCGCCAACACCGGGAATGGCTACCGAATCGAGCAGCTCACCATCGGCATCAAAGAGATCAATCGACCCGCCGTCTTCTTCGACATCCAGAACGTTGAGGCTCACGACGTCGCTTGGCACGTCAAAGTCAAAGGTGATGGTGCCGCCACCAGCATTGTCATCGGCGTCCGAAGCATCGTTGTCTTCGGAAATGATGATCGCATTGCCTTGATCGTCATAGGCCAGATCGCTGTCACCACCGGTTGGGTTGGCCGTGTCAAAGATCATCGCATCGTTTTCACTTGTGGCATCATCCCCGGCGCGTTGTGCCGTGACGCTAAAGCCATCAAATTGCAGCGCAGCGGTGTCCCCCGATGCAGCCCCGTCAAAGCCTTCACAGGTCTCGTCTGCGGGTTCGCCCTCGGTGGTTTCCGTGACGCGCACCTCAAGATTGTCGATGCGCAGGATCTCGTCATTGGCGGAAATGTCAGACACCAAACGGAATTGGACATTTTCGCTAGCGCCATCCAAAACACCGCCTGAATAGGTCAGCGTGGTCATATCGCCGTCAAAGGTCTGACCTGTTTGATCGCCAACCATGGCGGTTCGGGCATCGTTGACGCGATATTCATCGAGCAGAACCCAATCGCCGCCGTCGATCTGAACTTCGACGCGGAGGCTGTCGGAATAGCAACCGCTGTTCTCAAAATTGCCGATATTCACGGCCTGAGCGTCAAGGCTGAATTCGACCGGGCCGTCGGTGGCAACTTCGGCAAGCTCGACACGGCCGTCGTTGCAACCATTGGTGAACAGTGCCTCTTGCTCCACATCCCAGCGACCGCTGGACACAATGGCGTCCGAGGCCGAGGGGGTGTGCTCATCAGCGAAATCTTCGCTGAGCGCGCTGACCATGGTTGAGGTTTCACCAGTCGCAGGGACATCGACCGCCTCTGTGGTGGTGACCTGGATATCATCCAGATAGATACGTTCGTTACAGGCCGAAATGTCGGAGACGATGCGGAATTCAGCCGTACCATCCACAGTGTCGAGCACGCCGCCGGAATACGTCAGGGTGCTGCTGTCACTGCTAAAGGTCTGGCCCGATTGGTCACCGACCAAGGCGGTGCCAGAGTCGTTGACCATAAAGGTATCGAGTGTCTGCCACTCGCCATTGTCGAGCCGAACCTGAACTTCGAGGCTATCTGCATAACGACCGGAGTTTTCGAATTCATGAACATTTTGAGCACGGGCGTCAAAGCTGAACGTCACTGGTCCGTCGCTCTCGACGGCGGCCAATTGCAGATCACCATCCCAATAGCCGTTGGTCATCAGCTCGCCATGGGCACTTCTAAAGTCATTTTCGACGATGTTGTTATTGGTTTGGCCTGAATGGTGCCCCCAAGACAGATCATCCATGTTTTCGTCGATGGCGGTGACGGTTTCATAAACGGTGGCGGAATCGTCTCCGCTGTTGCCTGTTCCACCAGTAAGAGCGATGCCTGCGCCATTGTCGCTGTTGACCACAGCCGTCAGGTTGCTCAGGTCGATACTATCGGCGGTCAGGTTGGAGTCGCCGCCATCAATATAGAAGGTCAGAGTTGCTTCGTCGACATCACCACCCGAGGTCCACGGCACGGTGCCAAATTCCAGACGCACGTCATAGGGCTCTTGGATCTGCGCACCATTGTCCAACTGGTTCATAGTGCCGCTGGCAACGGTATAACCGGTGACGTTTTCACCGTTGGAGCCGACGTTTTCGTCGAAGTCAGGGTAAATCGTGAGGGCTGAGGCATCGACGTCATCGGACAGGTTAAAGAACAAGGCATCAAGGTCGGTGGTGTCCGGGTTTTCAGCGACCACGCGCATGAAGAGGTTGCCATCGTCTTCGATAATCGTGACCCGGACCTGAGGGTCGCAACCCAAAAGAACTTCGGTTGGAGTGGATGTGGCCATGGTAAGCTCCTGCACAATTGGCAACTTTAAAATTTGACCAACTCATGCCGAAATCTGTTCGAAATTGCGCGGGTTTTGACGGAAACAGTGCGTTTCGGCCTCACCGCCGCCACATTTGGGTCGAGGTGGGTCGAAGACTGTGAACAATGACCAGCCTGTCTAAAAATTGTTTCGATAAAATTTGACAGAAACAAGGCACGAAAAAACCCGGCTTGTGAAAGGCCGGGTTTCTCAAATTTTTGATTCGGGTGCTGATTAGCGGGTTTCGATATCCGAATAATCGCGCTCTGTGTCACCGAGGTACAGCTGACGTGGGCGACCAATTTTGTGCCCTGGATCAGACAGCTGCTCTTTCCACTGCGAAATCCAACCAACGGTGCGCGACAGCGCAAAGATCGGTGTGAACATCGAGGTTGGGAAGCCCATCGCTTCGAGGATGATGCCCGAATAGAAGTCGACGTTCGGGAACAGCTTTTTGTCAGCAAAGTAAGGATCAGCCAGAGCCGCTTCTTCCAATGCTTTGGCGGTCGCCAAGATTGGGTTGTTTTCGACGCCGAGCAGATCAAGAACTTCGTCGGCGGACTGTTTCATCACGGTCGCGCGCGGGTCAAAGTTTTTGTAAACGCGGTGTCCAAAGCCCATCAGACGGAACGGATCGTTCTTGTCTTTGGCGCGGGCGATGTATTCCGGAATATTCTCGGGTGACCCGATTTCCTTGAGCATTTCAAGGCAAGCTTGGTTTGCGCCACCATGAGAAGGGCCCCAGAGACAGGCAATACCAGCGGCAATACATGCAAATGGGTTGGCACCAGAAGACGAAGCCAAACGTACGGTTGAGGTCGAGGCGTTTTGTTCGTGATCGGCGTGCAGAGTAAAGATACGGTCCATGGCACGGGCCAGGATCGGATTAACGTTATACTCTTCGGCGGGAACCGCGAAACACATGTGCAAGAAGTTGGCCGCGTAATCGAGGTCATTGCGTGGATACACAAATGGCTGACCGATCGAGTATTTGTACGCCATGGCCGCGATTGTCGGCATTTTGGCGATCAAACGATGCGACGCGATCTCACGCTGGCGCGGGTCGGCAATATCGGTGCTGTCGTGGTAGAAGGCCGACATCGCGCCGACCACACCCACCATGGTTGCCATCGGATGCGCATCGCGGCGGAAACCACGGAAGAAATTGTGCATCTGCTCGTGGATCATGGTGTGGTTGGTGATGGTGGTTTCGAACTTTTCCAGTTCGGCTGCCGTAGGCAATTCACCGTAAAGCAGCAGGAAGCACACTTCTAGATAATGCGATTTACCGGCCAGCTGGTCGATAGGGTAGCCACGATGCAGCAATTCGCCTTTGCCGCCATCAATAAAGGTGATGGTGCTGTCACAGCTTGCGGTCGAGGTGAAGCCGGGATCGTAGGTGAAAACGCCCGCTTGGGCATACAGTTTACGGATATCAAGCACATCCGGGCCAGCCGTCGGCGAGTGGATTGGCAATTCGTAGGACTGCCCATCAATTGTCAGCGTCGCGGTTTTGGTCGTATCAGCCATGCGTGTTTTCCCTTGTTCTCGAACGTAGGCGGGCCACTTCTGCGGCCCGCAGTCTTTGTTGTCATTGGGAAAGGCCGACACGTTATACGGTCAGCTGTCTCCCCCATTGGCGGCCTGGGTCAACCTCTCAAGGCTGATCTCCTGACCAAGCACGAGCATCATGTCAAAGACGCTCGGTGTGGCAGCTCGGCCCGCCAAAGCCGCCCGAAGCGGACCAGCCAGCTTGCCGAATTTCATGCCATTATCTTCTGCAAAGCGGTTTAAGACCGCCTCAAGATCATCCCGGGTCCAGCTAACATTTTGCAGCTGCGGCGTCAACGCGCCCAGTATACCACGGGATACCGTATCAAGGTTCTTGGCCGCTTTGGGCTCGACCTCAATCTCGCCTTCGATCAATGCAAAGTGAGCCTTTTCAAGGAGTTCCGGTAGTGTCTTGGCCCGGTCCTTGAGACAATACAGCGCGGCGTTCAGCCGCTGTGACTGAACGTCCGTTAAGGCAGGCAGGTTCGCCGCCTCACGATACATCACGATTTCATGCAGCAACGCAGCATCGTCAGTGATGGCAATGTGTTGACCACAGATATTCTCCAACTTCTTAAAATCAAACCGAGCGGGCGATTTGCCGATTCCATCGGTCCCGAACCACTCCTTTGCCTGATCATCCGTAAAGAATTCGTCATCACCGTGGCTCCAGCCCAAGCGCGCAAGGTAGTTGCGCATGCCTGCTGAGGGATAGCCCATGGCCTGATATTCCTCGACACCAAGGGCACCGTGGCGCTTGGAAAGCTTTTTGCCATCGGGGCCGTGGATCAATGGAATATGGGCATAGGTGGGCAGATCCCAACCCATAGCGGTGTAGATGCCCATCTGACGTGCGGCATTGTTCAGGTGATCATCCCCGCGAATAACATGGGTCACGCCCATATCGTAATCATCTACAACCACAGCCAACATATAGACCGGCGTGCCATCGGAACGTAACAAAACCATGTCATCGAGGTTTTCGTTTTTGATCCGAACGGTGCCCTGAACCTCGTCGTTGATGACGGTTTCGCCATCTTGCGCGGATTTCAGGCGCACAACATATGGCGCGTCTGGGTGCGTGGCGGCATCGGCGTTGCGCCAGGGGCTTTGGAAATGCGTCGATTTGCCCGCGGCACGGGCCTCTTCGCGAAAGGCTTCGATTTCCTCTTGGGTCGCAAAACACTTGTAAGCCGCGCCTTTGGCCAAAAGCTCATTGGCAACTTCTGCGTGACGATCGGCGCGCTCAAACTGGCTGATCACCTCGCCATCAAAGTCGAGGCCAAGCCACTGCATGCCTTTCAGAATGGCATCGGTGGCTTCTGGGGTCGAGCGCGCGCGGTCAGTGTCTTCGATCCGCAGCAGGAATTTGCCGCCACGGCCGCGGGCATAGAGCCAGTTGAACAGCGCTGTGCGCGCGCCGCCGATATGCAGATAGCCAGTGGGCGAGGGGGCAAAACGGGTTACGACAGCAGTCATCTTGGTTAACCTTTTGCTAACAGGGAATGGAGTAGCTTGGGCTGTTCCTTAAACTCAGGCCCGGCCTAGGGCAAGCAAAGCGCAGGCCAGAGCCGTTACCCAGAGCCGTTACAAGGCAAGCATGGCACAGGCCTATCACATTGTTGCTGCGATTTTATTGCGGCAACGCGGGTATTTGTTCCCGTGGTCCCCGGTCCTGTTGGCCGTGGGGATTGGGGCGTATTTTACCCTGCGCGCCGAACCGGATGTGTGGATTTTGATAGCGCTTGGGCTAAGTGGTACTGCGATCATCACGCTTCAGGGCCGCGCAGGCCCGGTTTTCGGGCCCCTTATGGCGGCGGTTGGCTTGGTGGCTTTGGGGTTTTCGCTGGCCGGTGCGCGCGCGCATATGGTCTCTGGGCCGGTGTTGGATTTTCGGTACTATGGCCCGATTGAAGGGCGCATTGTTGGCATTGATCGCTCTGGCTCTGACGCAGTGCGTCTGACACTGGATCGCGTGGTTCTTCAGCGCATGGACCCCGACGAAATCCCCAAACGCGTTCGCGTGTCTTTGCATGGAAAACAGGGGTTTATTGATCCCGAACCCGGTGCCACGATCATTTTAACCGGTCACTTGTCGCCCCCCGGAGGGGCTGTTGAACCCGGCGGATTTGATTTTCGTCGCCACGCTTGGTTTCTCAAACTTGGCGGCGTTGGATACACCCGCAGCCCGGTGCTCTTGTTAGATCCACCGGGGCAAGGGCAGGTTCTGTTCAAAGCGCGAATGTGGCTATCGAAACGGGTGCAAAACCTATTGCCGGGCGAAACCGGGGCCTTTGCGGCGGCGCTGATGACCGGGGATCGTTCGGGCATGGGGCAGGACACGCTGCGCACTCTGCGTGAAACCAACCTTGCGCATTTGCTGGCGATTTCAGGTCTACACATGGGGTTGTTGGCCGGGTTCGTCTTTGCGGCGCTGCGCGTTGGGCTTTTGCTCATTCCGGCTGCGCGCCACAACTGGCCGGTGAAAAAGCTGGCGGCGGCGGGGGCCTTGCTGGCGGCACTTGGCTATTTGTCATTGTCGGGGGGGAGCGTCGCAACCCAACGCGCCTTTATCATGGCGGCGGCGGCCCTCACCGCGACTATGCTTGATCGGCGCGCTTTGTCACTTCGTAGCGTGGCTATGGCGGCGCTCGTCGTCCTGATGCTGCGCCCCGAAGCCTTGGTGTCACCCGGATTTCAAATGTCCTTTGCTGCAACCACGGCTTTGATCACCGTGTTTGAACAAATAACGCTCTGGCAACAGGGGCGCCAAATGCCGCGATGGTTTGCCCCCGTCATGGGGTTGGTTGTGTCTTCTGGGGTGGCGGGGGCGGCAACCGCGCCCGTGGGCATGGCGCATTTCAATATGCTGTCGCAATACGGTTTGGTCGCAAATTTGTTGTCTGTTCCGGTGATGGGCTTGGTTGTTGTGCCGATGGCCGTTCTGGCCGCTTTGTTGATGCCTTTCGGGCTTGATTGGATCGCGCTGAACCTGATGGCCTTGGGCTTGGATTGGATTTTGGGCGTCGCTCACTGGGTGGCCAGCTGGGACGGAGTGACACGCGCCGTCATTGCCCCGGATGGTCGGGTCTTGCCGTTGCTGGCGATTGGCGGCTTGATCTTGTGTTTGTGGCGCGGCACGGGGCGGTTGGTTGGGCTTGCGCCCGCCGCCTTGGCCGTTGTCCTTTGGATGGGAACGGAACGTCCCGCCTTGTTGATTTCGGACACCGGCACCTTGGTCGGCGTCATGACCGATCACGGGCGGGCACTTTCCCGGCCCAAAGGGTCGGGCTTCGTCGCCGAGAATTGGTTGGAAAATGATGGGTTTGCCGGGTCTCAACGGGACGCAGCAGGTCGATGGCCGGGGTCTATAGAAGCCCGAGTGGCACGGGCGCAAATCGGCGCCAAG
The DNA here is from genome assembly GCF_058892305.1 of Pelagimonas sp. Lineage (NCBI taxonomy): Bacteria > Pseudomonadati > Pseudomonadota > Alphaproteobacteria > Rhodobacterales > Roseobacteraceae > Pelagimonas > Pelagimonas sp. The sequence continues at coordinate 15,936 of NZ_JBZXVN010000045.1, read as the reverse complement.
GAGGTCATTCATTTGCAGGGCAAGCGTGCCGTTGCAACGCTAGAGCTTTGTTCCGCGGGCCAAATTGTGGTGGCAAGCGCCAATGCGCAACCAAATGGGGCCTGCGACGTCTTCGATCCGGCGCGCTTGCGCTATACCGGTTCGGTGGCCTTTTGGGCCGAGGATGACGAATTGCGCATGGTGACGGACCGTCAAACCTCGGGCATTCGGCTGTGGCATGGGGCCAAGCAGGAACCCCTTCGCCTTGCCAAAAAGGCTCAGTAGGTGCGGATCAAACCCACCAAACGGCCCTGCACGCTTACCGCACCTTCAGGGAGAACGCGCGATTCATACGCTGGGTTCGCAGCCTCTAGCACGATCATACCACCGCGGCGGCGAAAGCGTTTCAAAGTCGCCTCATAGCCTTCGACCTGAGCGACAACGATATCCCCTTCGGCGGCATCATTGCTTTCGCGGATCACAACAACATCACCATCGTTGATACCGGCGTCGATCATGGAATCGCCTTTGACTTCAAGGGCGTAGTGTTTTCCGGCGCCCTGCACCATCTGTCCCGGCACCATCACACCGGGTGGAACGTCATTGATCGCCTCAATCGGTTGACCCGCCGCAATGCGGCCCATCAAAGGAAGCTCCGCAATCGAACCGTTGGCGATGTTTTGCGCGGCGCTTGGCGTGCTATCAGGGCGATCACCATCAATCACCTGCGGGCGGAACCCGGCGGGGGCACCCCCAAGGCTTTCGGGGAGTTTGACAATTTCAATTGCGCGGGCGCGATGGGCCAACCGGCGAATGAATCCGCGTTCTTCCAAGGCGGTGATCAAACGGTGAATCCCGGACTTGGACCGCAGGTCCAGCGCGTCTTTCATTTCATCAAAACTAGGCGGCACACCATCTCGGGTCATGCGCTTGTTAATAAAGTCCAAAAGGTCCAATTGCTTTTTTGTCAGCATGGTTTGCTCCCAACCTCGTGTCAGGTTTTGTTCTACCCCTGTTCTCGTTTTGTGTCAACGGATCTGTGGGTAAATCAACCAGAGGTTCATTTAGAGCGGGATGTAGTCCACTTTTTCACCTGGTGCGCGAGCGGGGTCATTGGGCGCGCGCACAAGCAATGCGTTGGAGGCCCCCAAAACACTGAGCAGGCTCGAATCCTGTTTCTCAAAGGCGGTCAAACCATCCGGTGTCACCTCGGCGCGCATATAGTGTTCACGCGGGCCATTTTCGGCGATAGGGGCGGCGAGGGTGGTTTGAAAACGCGGCGCGGCGGAGCGGGCAAGACCCATCATGGCGCGAATGACCGGGGCGACAAATATGTGCCCACAGACCATCGCCGAAACCGGATTGCCCGGAAGCCCCATCATCATTGCATCGCCTAAGCGTCCGGACATCAACGGTTTTCCGGGGCGCATGGCAACTTTGTAGAACGCACGCTCCATGCCAAGATCACCGGCGACTTTGGCGACAAGATCATGATCACCAACCGACGCGCCGCCAATGGTGATCACCAGATCGGCATCATCCACAAGATCAAATACGGTGCGCAGGGAGGCTTCGGTATCGCGGGCAATGGGCAACAAACGGGGCAGGGCCCCAAGTTCGCGCAACATGGCATGAAGGCCAAAAGTGTTGGAGGCAATGATCTGATCCGGGCCGGGGTTTTCACCGGGCATGACAAGTTCGTCACCGGTGGAAATCAGCGCGACCTTGGGTTGCTTGGCTACGGTGATGGTCGGAACGTTCATCGCCGCCAAAAGTGCGACGTCATTGGCGGTCAAACGCCGCGGCGCGCTCACGGTTTGACCATCGCGAAAGTCGCCGCCGGCGGGGCGGATGTTGTCACCCGAGCCCAATTCGTTAACAACGATGTGATCGCCTTCGCGGGTGACGTTTTCTTGAATGGTGACATGCGTGACGGCGTCGGGCACCGGCGCGCCGGTAAAGATACGAATGCAGGACCCAGCGGGGATATCGCCGTCAAACCGGTGTCCGGCCGCGGCCTCCCCTACGACCTTGAGCTTTTGACCCACCTCAGGATTTATCGTGCCGTATCCGTCCATGGCCGAAGCGGCAAAAGGCGGCTGATCACGCCGCGCCTGAACCGGTTTGATCATCACCCGCCCGGCGGCGTCTATCAATGGCACCTCTTCAGAAGCCAAGGGGGTGGCGAGGGCAAAAAGATGGTCAAGTGCTTGGGATACGGAGATCATTCATCGACCTTTTCAAGTTGTTCTTCTTCCCATTCGGCGTAGGTTTTGCCGCCTTGGGTTTTCCAAGATGTCCGACCGTTGGAGGAACGGCCCGCTACAATAGCCGCAGCAGCGGAAGGGCTGGAGAAAGCGACATTCTCAGCCAGTATCGCTTGTCCGTTGGTCAATCGAATTGTGCCTTTGGCTAACAATTCATCGTGAAGTTTCCAGTAGTGCGTATTCTGTTTGCGATCACCAGCCCACTGTGAACGAACTCTAGACCCTTTTTGGAGTATGAACTCGTCATCGGCTACCACAGCGCTTGCTGAAAGATCGTTTCTTTTTACAGTGAAATAGAACGTTGTGGGATTGTCATTTTGTCCGATGGCCTTGGAGGCGTCGAGTATCAGGTTCTGACGGGTTCTCGTCTGAAACATATCCACCCTAATGGCCGGAAGCACCATGTGGAGCGTATCCAGAAAGCTTTCCATGTTGGCCGTCGCCGCTTCGTTCAGGCTTGCCTTGGGGGGGATGTTGCCGTTTTCCAACCGCATCACACCTGCATTTTTGGCGATCTCGACCAAGCGGCTTTCGAGGTATTTGACATGCGCCTTGTGAAGCCCATCACCGGCCGTTGTCACCAAAACGGCCTCGTCCCACCACTCTTTTTGGCTGGCATGCTGGCGTAGACGGTCGGCCATATTCTCAGCCTCGCCGATATAGGCAAGCGCGCCTGTCTCATCTTGTCCAAGCAACACATAAACGCCGGTCTGCTTGGCTTCTGGGCGACGCAATCCATCCGGCAAACGGATTTTCGGAATGCGCAGAACATGGCCGGTCCAGTTGAAGACTTCGGCGGTCAACATCCCATCGGGACGACCGTCTACGAAATACAACTCAAGGGACCGACCTTTGTTCATGATGCCTCGTAACGGCCTGATTTTCCGCCATCTTTCAAGATAACGCGGGTGCCGCCGATCTCCATGGCTTTGTCCACCGCTTTGACCATGTCATAGACCGTTAGCGCGGCGACCGAGACGGCCGTCAACGCTTCCATTTCGACGCCGGTTTGGCCGGTGGTCTTGACCGTCGCCTCAATCCGCAATCCGGGAAGGTCGGGGTCTTGGGTCAGATCGACCGAGACTTTGGTGACCGGCAGAGGGTGGCAAAGCGGGATCAAGTCGGGGGTTTTTTTGGCCCCCATGATGCCCGCCAAACGCGCCACGCCGATCACGTCGCCCTTTTTGGCGCGCCCTTCTGTGATGAGCGCAAAGGTCTCTGGGGCCATCTTGACCCAGCCCTCAGCCGTCGCAACACGAGATGTGACGGCTTTGTCGGACACGTCGACCATATGGGCATGGCCGTCTTCGTTGAAATGGGTCAGGTCGCTCATGTCTTGTCCTTAGTTACGCAGGAACCGGATTGGCCAGCAGGGATTGGGTGGCGGCGCGCACGTCGTCCTTGCGCATCAGGCTTTCACCGATGAGGAAGGTCCGCGCGCCATGGGCGGCCATATCGGCAAGGTCCTTGGGGGTGTTTAGCCCGGATTCCGAAATCAACATGCGATCCGATGGCACCATTTTGGCCAAATCGCGGGTGGTGTCCAAGGTGGTCTCAAAGGTTTTGAGGTTGCGGTTGTTCACCCCGATCAACTTGGATTTCAACCGCAGAGCACGGTCCATTTCCGGTGCATCATGGGTTTCGATCAAGGCATCCATGCCCCATGAAAAGGCAGCGTCCTCAAGCTCTTGGGCCTGGGCGTCCGACACGCTTGCCATGATGATGAGAATGCAATCGGCCCCAAGCGCGCGCGCCTCGGCGACTTGATAGGTGTCATACATGAAATCTTTGCGCAGGGCGGGCATGTTGGTGGCCTCGCGTGCAGCGACCAAAAACTCTTTGGCGCCTTGAAAGCTCGGCGTGTCGGTCAGCACCGAGAGACAGGTCGCGCCGCCGTCCTCATAGGCTTTGGCAAGTTTGGCCGGTTCGAAATCGGCGCGGATCAACCCTTTGGAGGGGGAGGCTTTCTTGACCTCGGAGATCAACCCATAGCCGGTTTTTTCGGCGGCAAATAGACGGTCGGCAAAGCCACGCACGGGCGATGCCTCACGCGCGGCGGCCTCAACCTCGGCCAAGGGGCGGGACGCTTTGTCGGCGGCCACTTCTTCAAGCTTGTAGGCTTTGATCTTGTCAAGAATGGTCGTGCTCATGAGGATGTCCAGTTAATCTCAGTGTTACCATTGGCTTTAAGCCAGTCATTCACCTTGGAAAAGGGGCGGGAGCCGAAAAAGCCGCGCCGGGCCGAAAGCGGCGAGGGGTGCGCGGTTTTCAATATCAGGTGTTGATCGCCGGTGATATGCGGCGCAAAGCCTTGGGCGTGGCCGCCCCAAAGCACAAAGGCGCGCGGCGATTTAGACAGGTCGCTCAACACCTGCTGCGTGAGGGGCGACCAGCCGAGTTTCTTGTGGCCGTTGGCCTCGCCCGCAGGAACCGTCAGCGCGGTGTTAAGCAACAAAACCCCTTGGCTGGCCCATCCCCGTAGGTCACCGGTGAGGGGCGCGCTGCCCAAATCCTCGACCATCTCTTTGTAGATGTTGCTCAAGGACCGCGGCAGTTTCACACCGGGTTCGACCGAAAAAGCCAACCCATGGGCATGGCCGGGTGTCGGGTAGGGGTCTTGGCCAAGGATCACCACTTTGACCTGCTCAGGGGGGCAGGCGTCAAAGGCGGCAAAAATTTGATGGCTGGGTGGGAGGATGTCACGCCCGTCTTGCGCCAGCTTTTCGGCAATGCCGGGCAAGTCATCGGAAAAGAAGGGCAGATGCGCCCAAGCCGCAGGAGGTGTTAAAGCCATGTCAAATTCCTGTTGCTCAAAACCGCCCCGGCAGGTGATCGGGGCGGGTGACAAGACATGAAGGGTTTAGGCGGCTTGGGTCGCTTTGGCCAGGGCTTCGATCTTGGCTTTGGCCGCGCCGCTGTCGATGCTTTCGCGCGCCATTTCGACGCCAACCCGCAAGTCAGCCGCCTTGCCTGCCACGGTCAGTGCCGCCGCCGAATTGAGCAAAACCGCATCGCGGTAAGCCGAATGTTCCCCGTCCAACAAGGCACGGAAGGCAACGGCGTTGTCTTCTGGTGTGCCGCCAAGGATGTCTTCGAACGGATGGAGCGGCAGGCCCGCGTCTTCGGGGTGCAGTTCAGCTTCGTGAATACTGCCATCCTCTTCGAGGGCGGCGACCCAGCTGATCCCGGAGATCGCCAGCTCATCCGTACCATCGGAGCCGTGCACCAACCACGCGCGTTCCGAGCCAAGCTGACCCAGAGTTTGGGCCATCGGGCGGATCAAATCGCGGGTAAAGGCCCCGGTCAATTGACGTTTCGCGCCCGCCGGGTTGGTCAACGGCCCGAGGATGTTGAAAATCGTGCGGGTGCCAAGCTCCATACGCACCGGCATGACATGCTTCATCGCCGGGTGGTGCATCGGGGCCATCATGAAACAGATGCCGACATCGGCCAGCGCCTTTTCAACAACATCCGCGCCGATCATGACGTTGATGCCCATCTGACCAAGCGCATCGGCGGCCCCGGATTTCGATGACAGGTTGCGATTTCCGTGTTTGGCGACAACCTGACCGGCACCCGCCACAACAAAGGCGGTGGCGGTGGAAATGTTCAACGTGCCTTTGCCGTCCCCGCCGGTGCCGACAATGTCCATCGCGCCACTGGGGGCCTTAACCGCGTTGCATTTTGCGCGCATGACGGCGGCGGCGGCGGAATATTCATCAACGGTTTCGCCACGGGTGCGCAACGCCATCAACAGGCCGGCAATCTGGGCCGGGGTGGCGTCACCTTCGAACAAAACGGTAAAGGCTTGTTCGGCTTCATCACGGGTCAACGGGCGATCAGCGGCGGCGCCAATCAGCGGTTTCAGCAGATCGCTCATGCTGGTTCCTTTGTCAGATCAAGAAAGTTTTGCAGCATCGCGTGCCCATGTTCCGAGCGGATCGATTCCGGGTGGAATTGCACACCTTGGATCGGCAGGCTTTCGTGTTGCAGCCCCATGATGGTGCCATCTTCCAGCTCGGCTGTGACCTGAAGGCAGGCGGGCAAATCATCGCGGCGCACCACTAAGGAATGATAGCGTGTGCCAAGAAGCGGCGAGGGCAGGCCTTGGAAGACGCCTTTGCCTTCGTGCTTGATCTCACCCATTTTGCCGTGAACGATTTCGTCGTGGCGCACAACCGTGCCGCCAAAGGCCTGACCAATGGTTTGATGCCCCAAACACACGCCCATCAACGGGGTCCGGGTTTCGGCGGCGGCCTCGGTCAGGGCAAGACAAATGCCCGCCTGATCGGGATCACAGGGGCCGGGCGACAGAAGAATGGACGACGGTTTCAGCGCCATCGCCTCTTGCACGTTTAGCGCGTCATTGCGGTGAACAACGACATCAGCGCCCAATTCGCCCAAGTAGTGAACAAGGTTGTAGGTAAAGCTGTCATAGTTATCTATCAGAAGAAGCATGGGTCTACGCTGTTATGGGTGGCGGCGGGCCGCTTGGTCGCGGTATACATGCACAGGCAGTCAGACCGGCGTCAAGGGGCGCGGGTCTCTCAGGACAAGTGCGATATGGCACGCAATGGGCAAAGAACGGGTGAGGAACGGCACATGGCACGGGGCTTTTTGAGCGGATCAATCTGGGGTGTGGTGATTTGTGGTGCGGCTGTTGGGGCGCTTTCGGTGGCGACCGGGCCGCTCAAGGACGGTTTAAAACCGGCCAATGATGCGCCTGTTGCCCCGGTTTCGGCCCCAGAGATGAGCGAAGCTGCGCCTGCTGATCCTGTGCCACAGGCGCCAGAAGCTATGCCAGCCAAGCCAGAGCCCGCGCAAACACCTGATACAGCCGACGTTGCAACAGATGCGCCAGAGCCATCAGCCTTAGATGCCGAGAAGGCAGAGCCAACAGAGGCCGCCGCAGCACCCGAAACCGTTGACCCCGCAAAACCGGGGCGCCGCCCAACTCCGGAAACCGCGTTTGAGACGCCTCAGGCACCGGGTGGAGCCTTGGATGCCCCCGAAGCCCCGTTTTCGGTTGGGGCCGACACGGCCTCGCCTGAACAGCCGGTAATTGGCGATGCCCCCGCCGCGCTATCCGGGGCCGAACCAAGTTCAGAGGCCGCCCAAGTGAGCGTCGCGACGGATGGCCCGGTTCAGGCCATTGCGCAGGCCGATATTCCCGGTGCACCCAAGCCAGAAACCTCGTTGGATATTTCTACTGACCCAGCCCAGCCACCGGTCCCCGCCGTTCCAACCGAAGAAACCGCTTTGTTGCCAGAGGGGGGAGAGGGCGATCTTGTCCCTGCGATTGAAGCAGAGGTTGCAGAGGACGCGGTTGTGGACGACCCCCAAGAGGCCCCCGAAACCGTTGCAGAGGTGGAACCGGAGCCAGAGCCAGAGCCGATCCCTGAACCTGTGGCGGACACGCCAGACCCTGAGCCCGAACCCGCGCCAGAACCGGCACAGGTTGCGGTGGTTGAACCTGAGCCCGAAGCGGCCGCCAGCCGTCCGTCGATTGGCAAACCTGCCGGGTCTTTGTTGAACCGTGATAGCGGTATAACAACGTCACGGTTGCCTCGTTTGGGGGGGGATGAGGCACCTGAGGCCGATACGCCGTTGGCGCAAACCTCTCCTTTGATCCAATTTGCAGCGACACCCAAAACCGCCCCAGCCGAAGGCCAACCGCGGATTTCGGTGATTTTGATTGACGATAAGGTCGATACTTGGGGGCCAGAGGCACTAAAAACGTTGCCGCTTCAGGTGAGCATCGCAATCCCGCCCTCTCACCCAGAGGCCGCAAAAACCGCCGCAGATTACCGCAAGCTGGGCTTTGAAGTTCTGGCGATGGCCGATATTCCCGTGGGCGCGCAACCCTCTGATGTCGAAGTGACGCTGAGCGGCACTTTGCAGGCCATTCCTGAGGCAATTGCCGTTCTCGAAGACCCGAACGGTGGCGTTCAATCCAGCCGCGCCGTGTCGGATCAAACCACTGCTTTTCTCGCTGAAAGCGGTCATGGCTTGGTCATGATGCCCAAAGGATTGAACACCGCCCAGCAATTGGCGGCCAAAGCCGGTGTGCCCTCGGCCAGCCTATTCCGCGACATGGATCGCGACAAACAAGACGCCGCCGCCGTGCGCCGCGCCTTGGACCAGGCGGTGTTCCGCGCCAAACAAGAAGGCTCGGTCATCATGCTGGGCCGTTTGCACGCCAATACCATTTCGGGGCTGATCCAATGGGGCCTCCAAGACAAAAACGCGGCCATTTCAATCGTACCGGTCTCGACAGTTTTAAAAGAGAGCGTGGAGCCATAAGGCGCTGAAATAAAAGAATTTGTCCAAAATGAACGGTGATGGTCCAACCCTAGGTTTCTGTCTTGGCGCGAAGTCACCAAGTTTTGTTTGATCGCTGCGAAATTGCCCCACCAAATGCTTCATTGTGTCAGCCGTGAAGGGAAGCAAATGTGCTCTTGTGGGGGACTGCTGAACTGAAAGCCGAGGTGCCGCCAGCGATCCCTCAGCTACAAATAAAATTCTATGCGAAATCTGGTCTGAGCCTTGCGTCGTGGCACCGAACATTGAGGCATCGCGTGGTACCCAAGACCCAAGACCATGTTTAGGCAATACCTTGGGGCATAAATGACAAAGAACCGCAGCTTTTTTCGCCGTCCTAGTTTGAGAATAAAAACCCGCGCCAAAGCTCTTGCGATTGCCGGGGTTCCATTGGTTCTGACTGTTTGCGCCGGGATCGTGACAGTTGTTAACCTTGATCGCATGTCCGAAAGCACGCATTGGGTCGAACATACCCATAATGTGATTGCCGAGGCGAACAGTATCGTTGCTTCCGCTGTTGACATGGAAACGGGGCTTCGGGGCTATCTCCTTGCAGGAGAGGAGGCCTTTCTTGAACCATATGTGTCCGGTGAACAAACTGCGTTTGAAACACTATCAGGATTGCAAGAGACGGTGAGCGACAATCCTCCGCAGGTCGAGCGCTTGGCAGAAGCGGAAAAAACGTTGCGCGATTGGCAAAAGCACATTGTTCAACCTTCCCTCGAGATGCGTAAAAAAGTCGGGGCGTCGTTGTCGATGGATGACGTGGCAAATCAGGTTCGAAAAGGCGAAGGCAAAGTTTATTTTGACTCGTTTCGGGCAATTATGGCTGAGTTCACAAGCATTGAGGCGGCGTTGATGATGGAGCGATCCGCCGCAAAAGAAGCCACATCAGATTTCACAAGAACAATCGTGATTGCCGTAACGGGTATTGCCATTTTGATTGGTGCAGTCTGTGCCATCTTGATAGGAGGCGACATTGCCAGAGGCGTTCAGCAAATCAATCAGGCCATGGGCCGGTTGGCAGGCGGTGACACCCAGATCAAGATAAAGGGGCTTAACCGCAAGGATGAAATCGGCGAAATGGCACGCGCGCTTGACGTGTTCAGGAATTCGATTGTTACCGTTAAACAACAAGAACGTGAAAAAGCGGCTGAACAGGCGCAGGAACAGACAGAGGTCGTTCAGCAGTTAAGTGACGGACTTGCTCAAATGTCTAAAGGTGATTTTTCATCCGGCATTGATCAGGCTTTTCCAACGGAATACGAACAGCTTCGCACTGACTTCAACGCGACCATTGCGCGGATGAATGACGCAATTGGCGCTGTCGTTGCTGCAACCTTGCGGGTGCGTTCTCAGTCCGAAGAAATTGACCAATCCACAGCCGAATTGTCACAGCGCACAGAAAATCAGGCCGCTACATTGGAAGAGACCGTGGCCGCGATGGAACAACTTGCTTCATCAGTGTCTGCAGGAGCAAACAGTGTGCGCAATGTCGAAACCTTGACGGCGGAAACCAAACAGGTCGCCGAGGACAACGTGGAAATCGTTGCCGACGCGGTGAAGGCGATGGATCAAATCAAGAAGTCGTCGACGGATATTGTTCAAATCATCAAGGTCATTGATGATATTGCGTTCCAGACCAATTTGTTGGCGCTTAACGCAGGGGTAGAAGCCGCACGGGCCGGTCATGCCGGCAAAGGGTTCGCTGTGGTGGCCACCGAAGTACAAAGCCTTGCACAACATTCCGCTGGCGCTGCAACTCAAATCCGACAGCTGATTGAAGAAAGCTCGCAACACATTGAACGTGGCGTTGGCTTGGTCAACAATACCGGAGAAGCCTTGCAAAACATCGGCACTCGAATTGCCAGTGTCTCAACTCATGTTTCGGAAATCTCCAAGGGTGCCGCAGAACAATCATCGGGGGTGCAGGAGATCAATGTTGGAATGTCTCAGCTGGATAGCGTAACTCAACAAAACGCAGCAATGGCCCAACAAGCAACGATCGTCACAAAATCGTTGAGCCGGGAATCTGAAGAAATGAACATTCTGATGGGGCAATTCATGCTGGAACAAACCGACGGCATGGCTGAAGACAGGGCAATGGCGGGGTAGGGCGACGATATTCCCTGCAAATTGCTGGATCCGATTCAAGGTCTTGGGCCGCGCGGAGCTTGAAAACGCTTAACGTGGAATACCAAGGCGAATCCGACGTGGTGGTGTTTTGGGAAACGCGGCTGCAACGACGTGTTCGATAGGCCGGATGACGTGATCAGAGTTGCGTCGTCTTGTGAAACGGGATGATCGATCATCCCGCAACCAAGACGCTGCAAAAGCGGGCTGCACATACGGTTCTACCCTTTTGGTTCGGAACCGGCATCATTCTCATGACATTTGTTCGTATGCGCGCCACAGGCCCTTTGAACCGGTGTTACGTTGCTACGTCTTTGCCCAATTCTTGAGGGTCGTTTCAAGGTCGCCATATCCGGTTTGGCGGCACTCGAATTGTAACCCCATACGTTCGGCGTGTTTCTGAGCCAGATCGTAAAGGGCTAAGTCGTCGGTTTGTGCCAGATAAACCAGTTTTTCGTAATTGCCAAAATACATTGGCAAGAGCTCGGGGTGGCGATCAAGACCCAATGGTTTCCACACAAAACTATCAAACTGGCGCACTAGAAAATCGGTTAGAAAGAACGAGGTGACTTCACCACGATCCTCAAAGGCTTGAACCCCGTCAAAAAACGCATAGCAATGTGGGCCTTGCACCATCTCGACGCCAAGCTCTTGGCAGGCATGTTGCAACACACCCCCGGTGCCGCAATCGGCATAGACCACGTAAATTCTCGAATAGCTGTCGCGATGTTTTGCAACGGCCTCGCGCACCGCGTCGGTGATGCGGTCGGGGTGGACATGCAAAATCGCCGGAAGGCAGGTGAGATCGAGGTGATCCCAGCCATTGCGTTTTTTGAGATCAAGGATTTCACGCGCCAAGGCCCCGCAGGCCAAAAGCAACACTTGCCCATCGCCGGATGGGGCCAAACCGTCGGCGGTTAGGGTGGTATCGTTAGGGGCGGTGGGTGTCGTCATGGGATACATGCGCCAGTCCCCAACGGGCCAATAGCGCGAATACGAGAAGAACAGGCAAAACGTTCAGAGCACCCCAAGTCGACATCGCCATGACGGTTACAGCAGCAGCGGCAATCACCGTAACTAACAAAAGCGCAAAGGATGTTACTGGCATACGACTCTCCTCTTCCTTGTCAGTATGTCGCATGAAACCGTAAAGAAAAAGGCCAATTTTTCAGAGGGTATTATTATTGGTTGTCGTCCATCGGCACGGTTTTGACAGCGGTGCCATAAGCGACGATTTCAGAGGCCCCTTTGGCGATCGCCGAGGTTTGCAACCGCATAGACACAATGGCGTTTGCGCCCAAACGCTCCGCATCTTCGACCATGCGATCCAAGGCTTGTTCACGGGCACCGGCCATCAGCGAAGAATACCCGCCCAGCTCACCTCCGACGATGGATTTGAGACCGGCAACGATGTCCGTTCCCACATGTTTGGCGCGCACGGTGGCTCCGCGCACCATGCCCAAAGTCGCCACCGTTTTGTGGCCAGCCACATTTTCCGATGTAATGATCAACACACTCAATACTCCACTTTGTCATAGTGATCGTCATCCGCATTGCGAAGACGTTCTTGGATCACTTTGTAAATGATATACCCCACCAAACCGGCGGGAATAAGCGCAAGCCAGCCATAAGGCACAGCAATTGCGGCAAAAATCAGAGAGGTCAGCCAGAAGGTCGCCGCAGTGCCAGCCAAACAACAAAATACAATCAAAACGAATTTATCTAAGGGCATCAAAATCTCCTACTCTCTACAAGATATAATGTCGTGCCCCGGTATTAAAAGACCCCAGCTAAGGCCGGGGTCTCAAAACAGAATCGCAAGGATGGGCGCGGTGTTACCCGGCGGCCAATTGGTTGTGCTTGCGGGCCATGAACTCTTTGGCGGTTTCCACGGCGACGGCCGCATCGCGGCAATAGGAATCTGCCCCAATGGCTTTGCCGAATTCTTCGTTCAGCGGTGCGCCGCCGACCAAAACGACATAGTCGTCGCGGATGCCCATTTCGACCATCGTGTCGATGACGACCTTCATGTAGGGCATGGTTGTTGTCAGCAGGGCGGACATGCCCAAAATGTCGGCCTCTTCGGCTTTAATCGCGTCGATATAGGCGTCGACGGCGTTGTTGATGCCTAGATCGACAACCTCAAAACCCGCACCTTCCATCATCATCGACACAAGGTTCTTGCCGATGTCGTGAATGTCGCCTTTGACCGTGCCGATCACCATTTTGCCCATGCGTGGCGCGCCTGTTTCCGCCAATAGCGGTTTCAGGATAGCCATGCCGCCCTTCATTGCATTGGCTGCCAAGAGAACCTCAGGGACAAACAAAATACCATCACGGAAGTCTGCGCCAACAATGGTCATGCCGCCGACCAAGGCTTCGGTCAGGATGCGGTAGGGCTCCCATTTGCGTTCCAATAGGATGTTTACGGCCTCTTCGATCTCTTCTTTGAGACCGTCATAGAGGTCGTCGAACATCTGTTGGACCAGCTCTTCATCATTCAGTTCGGAGAGGATGATGTCGTCTTCTTCGTCGGACATGGGGCGTTTCCTTTAGGCTGGCAGGTCGCGGCTGCACGTGATCTTAGGCGACTATTCTTCATTTTTTCCAAAGGACAAATGGCAAATTGCGACATTGGGCAATCTGGCAGCGACCTGAGGGCGGTGTTGGCGCAATTGTGTGTTGGGTTGCGCGATGTGTTCCTGTTGTGTTCTTATGTGGCGATGACTGACTCGCTTCGCCCTGTTGACCCCGATCGCCGCAAAGGTCGCGCCGCGCTGAGCCGTGATTGCGGACGATTTGAACGGTTTTCCAAAGTGGATGAGCCGGATGGTTGGGACATCCCCGAGGAGGTGCCAGCCATTCGGACCGAGGTGCGCGACGAAACCCCGCGCAGTGTGATCAACTATGTGTGTTCGCCCGACCTGCCGTTTGATCGAACGTTGAATCCGTATAGGGGCTGTGAACATGGGTGCATCTATTGCTTTGCGCGCCCGACTCATGCCTATCTGGGCTTGTCGCCGGGGCTGGATTTTGAAACCAAACTGATAGCGCGCCCCGACGCGCCCGAGGTTTTGGCGCGTGAATTGCGCGCGGGTAAATACCGTGTTGCCCCGCTTGCCATTGGAACGAACACCGACCCGTATCAACCGATTGAACGCGACCGCGGGATTATGCGGCGCTGTTTGGAGGTTTTGCAGGCCTTTAACCATCCCGTCGCCATTGTCACCAAGGGCGCGTTGATTGAACGGGATTTGGATATCTTGGCGGGTATGGCCGAGCGCGGTTTGGTACGGGTCGGCGTGTCGGTGACCAGTTTGGATGCGGATCTGAGCCGCAAGATGGAACCGCGTGCCCCAAGCCCTAAGCGTCGCTTGCAGATGATTGAACGCCTGACGGGGGCAGGGGTGCCCGTGCGGGTGATGGCGGCCCCGCTGGTGCCTGCGCTGAGCGATCCTGAGCTTGAGGCAATCCTGACGGCCGGGCGCGATGCGGGGGCGGATGCGGCGAGCTGGATCATGCTGCGCCTGCCGCTTGAGGTTGCCCCGCTTTGGCAAGAGTGGTTGGCCGAACACTATCCGGATCGGGCCAACCGCATACTCAACCATCTGCGCGATATGCACGGTGGAGAGCTGTATTCGGCGCAATGGAACAAGAGGATGCGCGGGCAGGGCGTTTACGCAGAGTTGATCGCTCAGCGGTTTCACACGGCGGTACGACGTCTGGGATTGGCGATCAAGACGCCGGCTTTGCGATGTGACTTGTTTCAGCCACCCTTGCGAGCCGGTGATCAGATGAGCCTGTTTTGAGCGGCGCGCACCAAATTCCGTCGACGGAATTTGCAAATTCCATGGATGGAATTTGGATACCGCGTACCAAGATCTAGCGCAGCCTTGTGACCGGTTTACGATTGCAAAAGATGACGGTTTGCCCGGCATTTTCCACGGCGCGGTACCCGCGTCTGTCCAATTCTGCCAAAAACCTGTCACGTCCTACAATCCTGTCGATGTCCTTCGTCTGGAGGCGCACGATCCCGCCCTCTGACGCAGCACGCGCAGAGAAGACGGACCGCATCCAGTCCTCAGGTCTTTGGTTGATCGGTACAATCTGCTTGTTCGACACATGGGTCATGGCCAAAGCCTGCCCATGCCATGGTTAAAAACGCTTTAACTTAACTCTTAACTACGGCGACGACGGTTACGACGTGCCGGAGCAGTCCCACCTTCGCCGGTCCCATCGCTTTCAGAGCTGAACCCACCCATTTTTTCCGCAATCAACTCCAGCGTTGGCATCTCACCCTTGGGCGTGTTTTCAAGCGCGGCGCGCATGGCCTTGAGGTGGTTTGGCATGGTGCCACAGCAGCCACCGATGATCCGGGCTCCTGTATCGCGCGCGAGCACAGCGTATTCACCCATCAGTTCAGGCGTGCCATCATAGTGGATATGCCCGTCGTGGTATTTCGGAATACCGGCATTCCCCTTGGAAATGATTGGTGTTTCGGTGCCTTGGGCAACAAACCCTTTGATGGTGCGCAACAGGTCAGAGGCCCCAACCCCACAGTTCGCGCCAAAGGCAATCGGCTTGTTGGGCAGGCTGTCGACCAGTTTGACCATATCGGCCGAGGTCACACCCATCATGGTGCGCCCAGCGGTGTCAAAACTCATGGTACCACACCAAGGCGCGTCGATATTGGCAAAGGCTTCGGCGGCGGCGCGGAACTCTTCGGGGGCCGAGATCGTCTCGACCCAGAGCACATCGGCCCCGCCATCGATCAACCCCTTGGCGGTTTCTTCGAACATCTCAACCGCGCTTTCATGGCTAAGCGAACCCGCTTCACCCATGATTTCGCCAGTTGGGCCAACGGACCCGGCAACAATGATGTCACGCGGGCAGGCGTCGGCGATTTCGCGGCCGAGCTCAGCGGCCAGTTTGGAAAGCTCATAAGCGCGATGACCGGCGTCATGCAGCTTGAGACGCGACGCATTTGCCCCAAAGGAGTTGGTCAAAAACAGATCAGACCCGGCATCAACAGCACCCCGATACAATGCACGGATTTTATCCTGTTCAATCTCGTTCCAAAACTCAGGCGCGTCGCCGGATTGCAGGCCCATATTGAACAGATTGGTGCCCGTAGCCCCATCGGCCAAAAGCCAATCACGGGTTTCGAGGGCGCGAGTCAATGCATTGGTCATGGGGTCTGCCTTTATAGGTTTGGGCGCGGTTTTTCACATCCTGC
>NZ_JBZXVN010000044.1:0-134089 GCF_058892305.1 Pelagimonas sp. | reverse complement strand
GAAAACTGACGCATCTTGTTGGCTCCTCGGCTGACATCACCTCTGAACGCGAGCGGGATGCGGCCCTTGAGCTCACCAAGATTGCCAAGAAAAAAGCGGAAGACGCAAACCAGGCCAAAGAACGGTTTCTGGCCAATATGAGCCATGAAATTCGCACACCTATGAACGGCATCCTTGGCATTTGTGAGATGTTGCGTGAGACGCAATTGAATGAGGAACAAACCCTATTTGCCGATACGATTTTCAATTCCACCAACGCCTTGTTGGATGTCATCAATGAGGTTTTGGATTTTTCGCAAATTACGGCTGACAAGGTTTCACTCTATTATGAGCCGTTTTCGCTACGCTCGCTGATCAACGAAATTGCGATCCTTCTTTCGGCCAAAGCGGCCTATAAGGGGTTGGAATTACGGGTTCTTTACGACGAGGGCGTGCCATCGGATTTCATTGGTGACGCAAGTAAAATCCGGCAAGTGGTGTTGAACCTGGTCGGGAACGCGATCAAATTTACCGACACGGGCCATATTTCAATCACTGTGTCCTATGACCCATCGGCCACGGCGGGGGCGCTTGGATTGGCGGTGTCGGACACCGGATGCGGCATTGCCGCGGACCAAATCAACAAGGTGTTTTCGGCCTTTGAGCAGGCTGATGGCTCTCCTAAGGCGCGATCCGAGGGGACGGGGCTTGGGTTGGCGATCTCGTTGGACTTTGTCGAACGGATGGGGGGCGATTTGACGGTCACGTCTGTGCCCGGCCAAGGCGCAACCTTTACCGTGTCACTTGATCTGGAGTTGCAGGCAGCCGCCACCGCGCTTCCGGTCCAGACGCTTGTCCAACAAGGGGGGGACATGGCCAGTTCGGAGGTTGCGACCCCGGATTTCGGTCGGGCGCAGGGGGTGAAAGTCCTTGTGGCGGAAGACAATAAGACCAATCAATTGGTCATTGGAAAAATGCTCAAGACAACCGGAGCCGAGATTTGTTTCGCCGAAAACGGTGTGATTGCCGTCGAGGCCTTTCGCAAGGCGGAGTATGATTTGGTTTTGATGGATTTGTCGATGCCGGTGATGGGCGGCTTGGAAGCGACCAAGTTGATCCGGCAGCATGAAGAAGAGACCGGGCGGCAGAAATGTAGAATTCTGGCTGTGACGGCAAACACTCAGAAAAGCGATGCCAAGGCCTGTCGGGCGGTTGGAATGGACGGGTTCTTGGCCAAGCCGTTTCGTAAAAAGGATCTGTGGGCCTGTTTAGAGGTTTAGAGCTGGCCAAAAGAAAAGCCCCGCTCGGGTGAGCGGGGCTTGGCCGTGCATCATGTTAATGCGGCTTATTCTTCGGCGGCTGCCTCTTCGGCGACTTCACCGTCATCTTCGCTGTCAGATGATTTCAGACCCGATGGGGCCGAGAGGTTTGCGACAACAAAGTCACGGTCGATCGTGGCTTTGGAGCCTTCGGGCAGAGCAACGTCGGAAATGTGGATCACATCGCCAATTTCGCGGCCAGCAAGGTCAACAACCAGTTTCTCAGGGATGTCACCGGCGGTCACAACCAGTTCAACCTCGGGACGGACCAGAGTCAGAACACCGCCCTTTTTGATGCCGGGGGCGTCTTCTTCGTTGATCACTTCAACGGGAATGAACAGAGCCACTTTGGATGTGCGGCGCAGACGCATGAAATCAACGTGTGTTGGCAGATCTTTGACAACATCGCGCTGAACGTCACGGCAGATGACGCGCACGTCTTCTTGACCTTCGACCTGCAGGTTCCACAGGGTGGACTTAAAGCGACCGGCTTTGAGGTGCTTGAGCAGAACGTTGAAAGGAACGTTGATCGGCTGCGGATCAGTTTCGCCCCCGAAAACGATACCTGGAACTTGACCGTCACGACGTGCTTGGCGAGCGGCGCCCTTGCCTGTCCCCGCGCGAACGGTAGCTGTGAGATTTGGGATCTCTTTAGCCATTTTGTATTCTCCATAATATAGGGCAGGGTGCCTCCAAGGCTGTCACCCCGCGTTGAAGCTGTGCGCGTAGACTGGATTTGCCTTTTTTACAAGGCGATTCTGTTGGGATGCGTGTTTTGTTTGCAAAAGGTCGCGGCCGGGCGGCGTCAGGCGGCCGTCTTGAGCGCTTGGGCCCAACTGGAGAGCTGATCAAGGTCACAGGGCAGACAGGTGGCGGCGCGATCGGTAAAGTCGAGAAAGGCCTGAAGGTTGAGGCCATTGGTGCCGACAAGCACCGGAATGCCGCGTTCCATGGCGGCCCCGATCACCTCGCGGAAGCCACGTCCATCGGCCTCGTGTTTGCCGAATTTGTTGATGATCAAAAGATCCGCGCCCTCAAGCCGGGTCAAGGTGGCGGCAACCGCCTGTTCCAGCGCATCGGGATCAAGCTGGCAGCCGCGGGACTTGGGCCCAAGGTTTTGAGAGATGCGGATGATCTCGCCATCGGGCAGAACCCGCACATCCATGTCGCATTTATGCGTGTCGGCGCGGGCGGTGTTGGTTTGGGTGGTGCCCACAACGCGCAGCCCATCATCAAGCAGGCGCGCAGCCAGTTCGGCGAGGGTCGCGTTGACGTCCACACCGTCGGCGGATTTGAGATAGGCGATCTGCATTTGGGACCTCAAATTGGAAAAGGCGACCCGCATGGGACGCCCTATTTTGTGTTTCGTCAATCCATCAATGGTCGGAGAGATGACGCTCGATTGCGGCCTTGCCATCGGCAAACTCGGTGCCAGCAGCCGGTGGGATCAGACCCTTTTCATCCAACTCGGACACAACATTTTCGTAATGTTCCAGATAGTTGGCAGGCAAGTCATGCGCGATACCCTGGTGACAATCGATACAGGTTTTTCCCTCGTCCAAGGCCTTTTGGTGGTTTTCAGCCGCGCGGTTTTCTTGCTGGGTGAAATCCATGTACTCAAAGTTGTGACAGTTGCGGCACTCTTTTGAGTCGGTCTTTTTCATCCGGGCCCATTCACGCGACGCCATAACAGACCGGTGTTCGGCAAACTTTTCGGGCGTGTCGATCACATTGGTGATGAAGTGGCCATAAAGCTCTTTGGACGCTTGGATTTTGCGGATCATCTTGGGCCCCCAATCTTTGGGCACGTGACAATCGGGGCAGGTGGCGCGCACGCCAGACCCGTTGTTTTGGTGAATGGTGCCTTGGTATTCGGCATAAACATTCACCTCCATCTCGTGACACGAGATGCAGAACTCTTCGGTGTTGGTCATTTCAAGGGACCAGTTGAAACCGCCCCAGAAAATGACCCCGGCGATGAACCCGCCAATTAGGATTCCGCCAAAGGAATAGACCGCAGAAGGGGTAAAGAACCTCTTGAGCAATCCGGGTTTGGATGCATTTTGGTCAGACATCAGTCAGCTCCTCTGCGCGGTTTAGTTCGAGGGTTCAAAGACGTTGTCGACCAGCGCCGGCGCGTCTGCCTGTGGAACGTGACATTGCGTACAGAACCAACGGGTCCCAGCGACACTATCGAGCTGTTCGCCGTCGCGGCCCATATAATGGGTCATCGACAGGGTCGGCGCCCCACGATCACCGGCCCGAGTCCAGTCATGGCAGGTCAGGCATTGGTTGGCGTTCAGGTCAATCTGATACTGCGCGGTGGAATGCGGGATCAGCGGCGGCTGTTGGCGATAGTTGCGGGTAAAGCGACCGCTGTCATCTTGACGGTGGACCTGATCGACAACCACAGGTTCGTCGATATCGGCACCGCGCAGGGATTGAACACTGGATTGCTGCGCATATGCGACGCCTGCTACAAGCAGGGCCGAGACGGTCAAGGCGACAATCGGGGCGCTGATAAGGCTATGCTTTTTCATATCATTTCTCCTCTATATGCCCTGACGGGCTTGCTCAGGCCGCCTTGTCGGCCTTTGGCGCAGGGGTTGATTTTTGACGAACGCGTCCAGGGGCGGGCGTGTCGTCGAAACGGTGGGTGAATTCGAAAACGTCGACCGAACAGACATCAATGCAACGTCCGCAATTGGTGCAATCGGGCGACAGAATAAGCGGGGTGTCATCGTCAGAGCCGCGCAGGGCCGGGGTGATGACATGCATTTCGGGGCAGACGGCAAAGCAATCCATGCAATCGTCGCAGGCCTCGCGTTTGTTGGCGGTGATGCGGACGACAGAGCCGGTGCCAAGCAAGCCGTAAAAGGCGCCGACCGGGCAAAGATGGCCACACCAGCCGCGACGCGACACGGCAAAGTCAAAGAGGAAGACCGCGAGCACAAAGGCCCAAGCAAAGCCAACACCAAAGATCAAACCGCGATGAACCATGCTAATCGGGTTCACAAACTCCCAAGCGATGGTGCCGGTGAGCATCGAGACGATCAGCACCATGCCAAGCACGTAGTAGCGGGTCTCTTTCTTTGGCTGCCAGCCTTTGGTCATGCCAAGCTTGTCATGCAACCAATGCGCGCCATCGGTGACGGGGTTGATCGGACAAACCCAAGAACAGTAGACCCGGCCGCCGATAACTGCATAGGCGACACCAACGATCAACGCGCCGATCAGCGCGGTCAGCGCCGGCCAATGCCCGGCGACCATGCCCTGAAGGGTGAGAAAGGGGTCGGTGAGCGGCAGGAAATTGAAGGTCAGAGAGCCAGAGAGATTGCCCTTGAACCACCAGATGCCAAACCATGGGCCAAGTAGGAAAAGGGCGAGGAAAAACAGCTGGCTGGCGCGGCGCAGCAATAGGAATTTATGGGCGTTAAGCCAACCTTTGTCGCGGATCGCCTCGTACCCTACGGGGAGTTTTGTCTTGTCGCTCATTGGCCTGCCCCCCCGGTTCCGGGCAGTTTGAAGCCCGAGGTAAAGCCGCCCTCCATCGAGGGATCAGGCAGATCGCCGGGTAGGAAACCACCGGGCGCGGCAAGGTTGTCGGTGCCCGAACCGGGCAGGCGGTCGGGCAGGTCGATGAGTTCATCCACCAGCGGGTTGTTCTCTTCCCAGCCGAGTTTGTAGTGGTCGGCGCTATGGGCTTGGGCGATGCGTTTGGGAAGCACCTTGATGGCGCTTTCATCCGGCAGAACACAGGATTTTTCGCATTTGCCACAGCCGGTGCAGGCATCAGAGTGCACAACCGGCATAAAGATCGCGTGGGCTCCAGACCGTTCATTGGTGCGCAGTTCCAGTGTGATCGCCTCGTCGATGACGGGGCAGACCCGATAACAGACGTCACAGCGCAACCCGAGGGCGTTCAAACAGGCCTCTTCGTCGATCAAAACCGCAACGCCCATATCGGCGTCGTCGATGTTGGTGAGGTTGTGATCAAGCGCACCGGTGGGGCAGGCGACAACACAGGGGATGTCTTCGCACATCTCACAAGGCACATCGCGGGCGGTGAAAAACGGGGTCCCTGTGGCCGGGCCATCAAGCCCGAGTTGGGCGAGGCTCAGCGTGTCATAGGGACAGTCGCGGACACAGAGCCCGCAACGGATACAGGCCGCCAGGAAATCGCTCTCCTCAAGCGCCCCTGGCGGACGGATGGCTTGCGCCGGCAAGGCGCGGGCATCCGAAACAAATTGCGTCAAACCCATGCCCGCCAAAGCGCAACCCGCGACACCGCGCGACGCATCCTTAAGGAAGCGACGCCGATCCATTGGCTTTTTGCTTTTCGGGGCGGGCATGGTCTTTTCTCCGTTAAATCAGCGCGTTATGCGCGTTCGATTTTACATGCACATTTCTTGAAGTCGGTCTCTTTCGAGAGCGGGCAAGTGGCGTCCAAGGTCAGCTTGTTGGTGAGCTGGCCTTCGTCGAACCAAGGCATGAAGACAACGCCGCGTGGCATCTTGTTGCGGCCACGGGTTTCCACCCGCGACAGAACTTCGCCACGGCGGGTGGAGACGTTGATCTCTTGCCCACGACGCAGGCCACGATCCTTGGCATCCGCCGGGTGCATGAACACCACAGCCGATGGGAAGGAGCGGTGCAGTTCAGGAACCCGGCGGGTCATCGAGCCCGAATGCCAGTGTTCAAGAACGCGGCCGGTGACGAACCACAGGTCATATTCTTCATCGGGCTCTTCTGCGGCGGGTTCGTATGGCGCGAAGATGATATTCGCCTTGCCATCGGGCTTGCCGTAGAATTTGACGCCTTCGCCTTCTTTGACGTAGGGGTCATAGCCTTCGCGGAAGCGATACAGGGTTTCCTTGCCATCCACGACCGGCCAACGCAGGCCGCGCGCCTTGTGATAGGTGTCAAAGTCGGCCAGATCGTGGGCCTTGCCGCGACCAAATTCGGCATATTCTTCGAACAGACCTTTTTGGACGTAGTAGCCAAAGTGGGTGGCTTCATCGTTGGCAAAGCCTTCGGCGGTTTCGGACAGCGGGTATTTGTTGACCTTGCCGTTCTCGTAGAGGATCTCGTAGATGGTTTTGCCACGATATTCCGGCTTTTGCGCGATCAGCTCTTCGGGCCAGACATCTTCGACCTTGAAGCGTTTGGCGAATTCCATCACCTGCCACATGTCAGACTTGGCTTCACCCGGTGCATCCACCTGCTGGCGCCAGAATTGGGTGCGGCGTTCGGCGTTACCGTATGCGCCCTCTTTCTCGACCCACATGGCGGTGGGCAAGATCAGGTCAGCGGCCAATGCGGTGACGGTTGGGTAGGGGTCGGACACGGTGATGAAGTTTTCGGGGTTACGATAGCCCGGAAACCCTTCTTCGTTCATGTTCGGCGCGGCTTGCAGGTTGTTGTTACACTGCACCCAGTGACAGTTCAGATCACCATCTTTGAGTTTGCGGTGCTGCAACACGGCGTGGAAGCCGGGCTTGGGGGGAATGGTGCCTTTGGGCAGCATCCATTTGTCTTCGGCGAAATCACGGTGCGCTTCTTTGGCGACAACCATGTCGGCGGGCAGACGGTGGGCAAAGGTGCCGACCTCACGCGCCGTGCCACAGGCGGATGGCTGACCTGTGAGCGAGAAGGGCGAGTTGCCCGGCTCAGAGATTTTACCAACCAGAAGGTGGACGTTGTACATGAGCGAGTTGACCCAGGACCCGCGGGTGTGCTGGTTAAAGCCCATGGTCCAGAGCGACATAACCTTGCGGTTTGGATCGGCGTATTGTTTGGCCAGTGCTTCGAGCTTGGCGGCAGGAACCCCAGACAATTCTTCCGTGTATTCAACGGTGTATTTTGAGACTGCCTCGGCATATTCCTCAAAGGTCATCGGCGTCAGCTTGCCGTGTTTGCCTTCGTGGGCGGGGTTGGTGGCGGCTTGCTCAAGCTCGTGAGTTGGGCGCAAACCATAACCAATATCGGTGTTGGTCTTGGTGATGTTGACGTTTTTCTCGACGAACTCTTTGTTCACCGCACCGGTTTGGATGATGTAGTTGGCGATGTAGTTCAGGATCGCCAAATCGGTTTGAGGCGTAAAGATCATGCCGTTATCGGCAAGCTCAAACGAGCGATGTTCAAAGGTCGACAATACGTGCACTTCGGCACCGGGCTTGGTCAGACGGGTGTTGGTGAGACGCGACCACAGGATCGGGTGCATCTCGGCCATGTTGGAGCCCCAGAGCACAAAGGTATCGGCGTGCTCAAGGTCGTCATAACAGCCCATCGGCTCATCAATGCCAAAGGTGCGGATAAAGCCGACAACCGCCGAGGCCATACAGTGGCGGGCGTTGGGGTCGATGTTGTTGGAGCGCAGACCGGCCTTCATGAACTTGGCGGCGGCATAACCTTCCCAAACGGTCCACTGGCCCGAGCCGAACATAGAAACGGCGGTTGGGCCTTTCTTCTTGATCGAATCTTTCCACTTTTCGGCCATGACATCAAAGGCTTCGTCCCAGCTTACCGGTTCGAATTCGCCGTTTTTGTCATAGACGCCGTTGGACTTGCGCAAAAGCGGCGTGGTCAGGCGGTCTTTGCCGTACATGATCTTGGACAGAAAATAGCCCTTGATGCAGTTCAGACCACGGTTCACCGGGGCTTGCGGATCGCCTTGGGTCGCAACGACGCGGCCATCTTTGACCCCAACCAGAACAGAACAGCCCGTTCCGCAGAAACGGCAGGCGGCTTTGTCCCAGCGAATGTCAGGCGTGCCCACTTGGGCGGCGGCGGCGTTGGGCAAGGTAATGCCGGCGGCCGAGGCGGTGGCCGCTGCGGCCGATGCCTTTAGGAATTTACGACGGTCGGTTTTTAGTGTCATGGCTAGGCCTCCTCAGAGAGCTGGCGCGGCGGCCTGTTGCAGGCCGGGCGTTACATTGGGCGCTTCGTTAAGCGGTTCAAAATGGTGATAAGTCAGCGTGACTGTGAGCACGCCGGGGATCTGGTGCATGTCCATGATCTGGTCCGAAGCGCGCCTGTCGCCCGCATCTTCGACGGTCACGACAATGCGCCCGTTTTCATGGGCGTGGACTTCGCCGCCGTCCGTCGCGTTGATGGCCTCGATGACACTATCGGCCATCCCCGGCATCACGTGGACAAGGCAACCGCAAATATTCAGCATGTCTTTGCCTTTCCTTCTGGGTTGGGGCCCGAATGAGGGCTTGCGTTTTTGGGGGTGTAAAACTTGATCGAGCCAGACGGGCAGGCGGCGGCACAGGCCCCGCATCCGGTACAGGCGTCGGTGTTGAATTGGGCCTCGGAGCGGCCACCGGTTTGAAGCTTGAACCCGATCGCTTGTTGGTCGCATTGGTCTTCGCAGGTGCGGCAGGTCACGCCATTGGCCGACAGGCAACTGTCATCGGCGCGGGCGCGCCAGTCCCAGCTATCGGCGTAATCAATGGCCTTTGGCTCACAGACTTCGGCGCAGACATTGCAAAAGGTGCATTCCGCCACTGTTAGATCGACGGTTGGCAATCCGTCGCTATCAAAGCTGATGATGTTTTGGGGGCACGACGTCGCGCAGTCGCCGCATTTGGTGCAGGCGTCTTCGAAAGCTTCCTCTTCCAAGGCACCGGGCGGACGCATAGCGAGGGGCCGGTTGATCCGTCCCTTTAGAAATGCGCGTCGTTTTGGCTGATGTTGCATTGCGTGCCCCAATCTGGCTTGGGACAAGCTGTACTCTTGTGCAAAATCCGGCGAATTGACTTATGTCATGTTCAAAGATGAATATTGTGTGGCACAAGCGGTTGATAATATTCTGTTTTTTGAATTGAATTTAGGGGTATGAAATTGCTCATAATTTAAGCTGCATGGGGAATGTTTATTTAGGTTGACCTCGGTTTGAAGAAAGTGAGAAAAAAATGTGCCAATATCTCACATCTTCAATTTTGGCCGGTTTTTTCATTACATTACCAATGAATTGATTCGCTGCCGCTTTCATAAGGGAATCAGTCAGGAATTGACCTTTGTTGGGTGCGACCAAGAGGGCGTTTCACCGGGCCTGCCACGCGGCCTCGGGGCCGCTCAACCCCATCGCCGCGCCTGTGGTTTATGGCTCTCTTCCATTAACATCGAAAGCAATTTAGGGTGCGCCCCAAATTGATAGTGGATCGACAACGACAGGCGTCATGACAGGCAAAGCAAAACTTCCCCCAACGTCGCGCTCGCTTCCGATTTCTTTGATCCGGGCGCGGGAAAGCATCATGGCCCCGATCCGCAAGATTTTGGTCGAAGAGGGGATCACCGAACAGCAATGGCGGGTGTTGCGCATAGTGTCCGAAGCCGGGTCAATTGATGCCACCGAAGTGTCGGAACGCGCCAGTTTGCTTTTGCCTAGCCTAACGCGAATTGTGCGGGCAATGACCGAAAAAGGTTTGTTGACGCGGGTGCAGGACAAAGGCGATCGGCGACGCCAGAATTTGGCGATTACCCCGGCAGGGCAAGAGATCATCGACCGAAACCTAGAGCAGGTGACGGGGATTATGGATGGGTTTCGGGATCGTCTTGGCGATGAACGTCATGAGGCCTTGATTGATGCGCTGAACGCGCTTTGTGAATCGGAGTAACGGTGATGTCACAGACCATTCGGCACCCCGAGATTTTGGATATGGCGCGGCGCGAAGGCAAGGTGACGGTGGATGGGCTGGCGGCGCATTTTGGCGTGACGTTGCAAACCATCCGCCGGGATTTGACCGATTTGGCCGAGGCCGGTCAGTTGGAGCGGGTGCATGGCGGCGCGGTTTTGCCGTCGGGGACCACCAATATCGGCTATGAAGAGCGGCGGGTTTTGAACCCCGACGCCAAGGCCGAGATCGCCAAAGCCTGTGCGGCGCAAATCCCGGATAATATTTCGCTTTTCTTGAACATTGGCACGAGCACCGAAGCGGTGGCCCATGCGTTGCAAGGCCATCGGAATTTGATGGTTGTGACCAATAACATGAATGTCGCCAATATCTTGGCCGGTCATTCGGGCTGTGAGATCGTGGTGACAGGGGGCAGTTTACGGCGCACCGATGGCGGGTTGATCGGCAATCTTGCCGCCAACACGATCAAACAGTTCAAGGTTGATTTGGCGGTGATTGGCTGTTCCGCCTTGGATCAAGAGGGCGATTTGTTGGATTTTGATATTCAAGAGGTGGATGTCAGCCAAACCATCCTGCGCCAATCGCGCAAGACGTTTTTGGTGGCGGATGGGTCCAAGTTTACCCGGACGGCCCCGGCGCGGATTGCTTCGCTTGCCGAGATTGATACGTTTTTCACCGATGCGCCGTTGTCCGAGGAGTTGGCGGCGCGCTGTGCGGACTGGGACACAGATGTGGTGGTTGCCCCGTCGGAGTGAGGCATTATTGGGCTTGGCCTAGAATGCCGCTGCGCCGCTGATGGATTTGATGTCCTGAAAGGCGCGGATGCCCCAAATCCCGGCTTCGCGGCCATATCCCGAAAGACCGCGCCCGCCAAAGGGGGCCCCGGCTTCGCGGCTTTGGCCGTTGATCTGGACCATACCAACCCGCAAGGCTTGGGCGACGCGATCGGCGCGTTTGGCATCTGCGGTCTGAATGTACCCCGCAAGTCCGTAGGGCGTGGCATTGGCCAGAGCGATGGCCTCTTCTTCGCTATCAAACGGGGTCATGGTTAGGACCGGGCCAAAAATCTCATCTTGGAACAGGGACATGTCAGGGCGGACATCGGCAAAGACCGTCGGGCGGCTATAGAAACCGCGGGGCAGGTGATTGGGACGACCCGGACCTCCGGCAACAAGGCGCGCGCCTTGATCCACGCCGGTTTCGATAAAGGATTGCACCTTGGCAAATTGCGCCGCGCTGACCTGTGGGCCGATATGGGCGCCGGAAAGGTGCGGGCGGTTGACCTCGGTTTGCGTCGCGATCTGCGCGGCCAAGGTGAGGGCGTCATTATAGATGTCGCGCGCCACCAGCATCCGGGTGGCGGCGTTGCAGGATTGCCCGGCATTGCGAAAACAATGGGCGAGGCCTTGGGTGATGGCGGTGGGTAGATCGCAGTCGGCGAACAACAGGTTGGCGGATTTGCCGCCAAGTTCCAAAGTGGTGCGGGTCATGCTTTGTGCGGCTTCGGCGGCAATGAAACGCCCGGTTGCGGTCGATCCGGTAAAGGACACCACATCCACATCGGGGTTCGAAATGAGGGCCGCACCGATGTCACCCGCGCCGGTGATCATGTTGAACACACCGGGTGGTAGATCGGCGGCGATGATGGCCTCGGTCAGGATGATGGCAGTGCGGCTAGAAAGTTCAGAGGGTTTGAGCACCATCGTGCAGCCCGCCGCAATGGCCCCGCCAAGTTTCAGCGCCACCTGATTGAGAGGCCAGTTCCAAGGCGTGATCAGCGCGGCCACTCCAAGGGGTTCGTGGCGGATGCGATGATCGGGGGCGGTGGTCAAAGGCGCGTCATTTGTGAGCGTTTCGAGCGCGGCAAGCGTGGCGCGCAGATGCGCCAACCCGGCCGCGACTTGACCGGTGTGGGCAAAATCAATCGGGGCACCAATCTCGGCGCTGATACAGGTCGCCAAGGCCTCGGCGCGGGCTTCGATTTCGGTGATGATCCGGGCCAAGGCGGCGCTGCGCATGGCCGTATCAGAGCGGCCCCACCCGGCGTCAAAAGCGGCGCGCGCGCTGGCTACGGCGGCCGCGCAGTCCGAAGGGGACGCACAGATCAGCCTTGCGTCTTGGGCTTCGGTATCGGGGTTGATCACGGCGCGGGTTTCACCGTTGGCCTTTTGCCAAGTGCCGTCGATGTAAACCTGATCAAAGAGTGCCATTTGGCCCCCCCATATTGAAATCCCACCGCACAAAGGCGGCAACCGGCCCATTAATGGAGGCGCTTAGGCGAAGATCAAGCGTATTTCAGCCGTGGCAAGGTAATGTGATCAAATTTGGACCTAGAGACCAGATCACCAAAGGATTATTCTTCGGACACCAAGCTAGACAGCTCTGACGCGGCCTCTTGTAAGGCGGGCAGAAACGCCAGCGCATGATCAACATCAAAGCGTTGGGTCGGCGCGTGAAAGGACAATGTTGCCATCAAGCGGCCATGCACGTCCGGGATCGGAACCGCCAGTGCGATCATGTCATCCATGAATTCTTCGCGATCCAACGCATAGGCGTTTTTGCGCACCTGAGCGATTTCGGCCACCAGTTCATCGGGGTCGGTGATGGTGTTGGCGGTGCGTTTCTCAAGGTCTGTCGAGCTTAGGTAGCGTTGCAAATGCGCGCGCGCCAAAGAGGAGAGATACATCTTGCCAGAGGCGGTGCAATAGAAGGGCACACGCGTCCCGATGGGAAGCTGAATGCGCAGCGGCCATTCGGTTTCGACCCGTTCCAGATAGGTCATCGCGTGGCGATCGGCCAAGGCGATGTTGCAGGTTTCCCCGACCTTCTGGCTTAGCTTGCGCAGGATGGATTGCCGGGCGGTGCGAATGCGCAGCGACGACAGGATGCCCCCGGCAACAACCCGAAGCCGGGGACCGGGCGAATAGGTGCGCCCGTCCATGTCTTTTTGCAAAAAACCCTCTTCTTCGAGGGTGGCAAACAGCCGGTGAATGGTGGGCTTGGGCAAGCCGATTTGGTCATTCACCGATGTTGGCGTGACGGGAACACCGGCCCTCGCGACCTCTTCAATAACAAGCAACAGCCTGAGATTTGTTGGGATCGTATCGGGCTTGTCCCCGTCCATGTGCAGCTCCGTCGTTAGGTCGGTAGCAGGGCCGTTGAGAGGGCTGGAACCAGCGCCACAATGAGCCATACCGCGATCAGCGAGAATAGATATGGCACGGTATAGCGCAGGAGGCGGAAGTAGGGAACGCCTGTTACGCCTGACGCGACATAGAGGTTCAAACCATAGGGAGGTGTGATGAACCCAATCGACGCGCCAACCAAGAAGATCACCGAGAATTGCACCGGTTCGACACCGACAGAATGGGCAATCGGGGCCAAGATCGGGGCAAGGATGATCGTTACCGGCAGGCTTTCGAGCACCATGCCCGCGACAAAGACGATGGCCATCGAGGTAAAGAGAACTGCGTAGTAACCGCCCATTGAGGTGACGAAATCACCGATGATTTGTTGCGCCCCAAGCACCGAGAGGATTTGTTGCATAACAACCGATACGGCGATCAGCGGGGCAAGAATGCCGGTGATCTGGGCCGAACGCATGGTGATCGACGGCAATTCGAGCGGGCCAAACCCTTGGACGACAAGCATTTCTGCGACGCTCTTTTCGCTAACAGGGCGAGATTCGTCGCGGCCAAGGATTTTGTGGATCGGCAGGCTTAGGAAGCCAACAATGACACAGAACCCAACGGTGACACCGGCGGCCTCGGTCGGAGAGAATTTACCAGTATAGATGCCCCAAAGCACAAGGCCGATGGCAAAGAAGCCGAGCCAAGCCCCAACGGCGGTTTTGAACACGCGCATGGGATCAAGAGCGATGAGGTGGCCCCAGCCGTGACGGTAGCAGATCACAAAGCAGGCCAACATCATCCCGCCCACCATCATTGCTCCGGGAATGATTCCGGCAACGAACAAATCCGAAATCGGGAGATTGAGGAGGAACCCGTAGACAATGAAGATGATGGATGGCGGAATGATGATACCCACCGTGCCGCCTGCGGCGGCGGTGGCGGCCGAAAAGCGTTCGTCATAGCCGCCTTTGACCATTTCGGGGTGCAACATTGAGCCGATGGTGGCGGTGGTGGCCGAGTTCGATCCAGAGATCGCCGCGAATAACCCGCAGGCGCCGAGGCTTGCCATGGCCAAACCACCCCGGATCCAACCGAGGCAGGAGTAGGCGAAATCAGACAGGCGGCGGGCAATGCCCGAGCGGTTGATCAGGTCACCGGTCAGGATAAACAGCGGCATCGCCAACAGGGCAAACCCATCGGTAAAGACGTCGCCAAGCGCCGCGCCGATATTGTCGAGCGGCAGTTGCAGCAAGAAGGACATGCCGACAACCCAATAGCCAATGACCAGAAAAACGGGCACGCCAAGCATGAAGAGGATGGTTACGCCCACAGAGAGCAAAGTGATGATGGTTCCGTCGGTCACGTCAGTCCCCTCCGATTACGGCTTGTTTGATCAGGATGTCGCCTGAGCGATAGTTGGCGAGGTCGGTGAGATAGTTTTCCAAGACCCGCGCCACGAGCATTGTGAAGGAAATCGGCACCGCGAGAAGGAACCACCACTGCATGATGTTGTCGGTGCCCAGCATGATTTGAAAATTGGCGGCCGAGTTGGCGACAACGCGGCTTGAGGTGACAACAACGATCCAGCTAAAGCCGATCCAAAGCACCGCATCGAGGGTCAGGCAGGCGATTTGACCGATACGCGGCATGGCCGTGCGAAATTCGGCAAAGGCCAAATGGGTGCGCAGTTTGACATTATAAGAGCAGCCAAACCACGTCATGATTAGGAATAGGAATGGTGGTAGCGTTGTGGACCATGGGGCCTGAAGACCCAAGGCAAACCGGCGGAACACTTCGACAAAGATGATGCCGCCAATCGTGAGGTAGGATACCACCATCACGCTGGATTCCAAGTTGCGCTCGATCCAGGGGCTAACCCGATAAAGAACAAGGATAAATGTCGCGGCGCAGAGCATGCCAATCAGCCCAAGTGGCCAAATGGCTGGGGCTCCCATTGCCTCGCTCAACATCCATGAATCGCCCTCGGCGAGGGCTGCAAAAATCTCTCTTGCGCCCTGAAACCAACCGGTCATAACCTCTCCTCCTTAGGTGTGCCGTAAATGTAAAAAAACCGCTGTCTCGCGCAGCGGTGCGAGATGGGCCAAACGGCCCATCCCTTAGTGTAGCCGAATTAGGCCGACCGCCACCAACGACGAGGTTCGACGTTTTCTGGCAGGGTGTCTTTGGGAATCTGACGCGCAACGTCATAGATTTCCTTGTAGGTGTCGTGACCACCTGACCATTTGTTGAGACGGTCCCGCCACTGGGCCCATGGCTCTGGGTTGAACTCGGGTGAACACATTTCCTCGGCCATTTTGATCTGATCATCAGCCAAGAACGCAGGACGCACGCCGTCTTTGACAAAGATGGTGTCCGGCAGCTGTGGGTCCGAGAAGCCAACAGTTTTGACCAGAGCCGCTTCGTTGGCGGCCTGAACATGGACCTGCGCCAGATAGGCGGATTCCATGATCGCGTCTTGAAGATGACCGTCCATAGCGTCAAAGACTTTGGCCGACATGGATGTGTGCTCGGTCCCGCAGAAGAATTTCAGGTCAACGGACTGAGACACGACCGGCGACATGTTGGCATAAGCCACAGCCGAGGCCCAAGTTTCCGCCCCATCAATCAGGCCCTGTTTCAGACCATCAAGGGTTTCTTCCCAAGCAACCGGAACCGGGTTCAGGTTCAAAAGCTGCATCGCGATGCGGCCCAACTGGGTGCCAGTGACACGGTTTTTGGTGCCAAACAGCTCTTCAAGCTTGGTCACGGTGGGTTTGTCGGCAAAGGACGATCCCATCTGAAGCCCGCGCAATTCGCAGTGGCTAAACAGGAATTTCAGCCCATGACGCTTTTCAAGCGGCTCGCGCAAAAGCTTTTGCGACTCGGGGCTATAGAGGAAATGATACTGGGCGGCGCGGCTTGGGAACATATAGGCATAGTCGAGCACGTTCAGATAGGGCGCGCCACCGGCGGAGTTCTGGGTCGACGCGGCGTACATGTCGACAACCCCCAGCTGGGTCTTTTCAACACAGCTCAGCTGACCACAAATTTGGTTGTCGCCGATGAACTCGACACGAATCTCGCCTTCGGTGCGTTCCTCCAGATCGCGGGCAAATTCCAGAACGCCAGCGCGTTCGATCAACAGGTTGCGGGCGTTAAAGCCGGACGCTCCCAGTTTCAGCGTGTGCTTGGGCTCTTTGGCAAAGCGTTTTGTGTAGGTGCTTTCGGCAGCCTGCGCGACCGAGCCAAGGGTCGCCGCGCCGGTCAGAGCGCCAGCGCCCAAAACAACCGACGAAATCCCAAACTGACCCGTCAGCTTGAAAAGGTCGCGGCGCGAAATGCCACTGAGGGCTTTCGATGCTTTCATAGTGTTTCCTCCCATTCGTGCAATTTTGATACTTGCAGTCTCAATAATGGGGTGACTATGGTGGTTTGAGCAAGGGAAAAGTTCAAATTGCCGCACATTACCGGCCGGGAGGGGAGTTAAATGTCAGAAATTGATGCAGATTTTATCGTCGTGGGGGCAGGCTCGGCAGGCTGTGTTCTGGCGAATCGTCTGTCGGCTGACCCGAAAAATAAGGTTGTTTTGCTGGAAGCGGGGGGGCGGGATTGGAACCCATGGATCCATATTCCGGTCGGCTATTTCAAAACCATCCACAATCCATCGGTGGATTGGTGCTATAAAACCGAACCCGATCCGGGGCTGAATGGGCGGTCGATCGAATGGCCGCGCGGCAAGGTTTTGGGCGGCTCGTCTTCGTTGAACGGGTTGCTTTATGTGCGTGGTCAGGCGCAGGATTATGACCGCTGGCAACAGATGGGCAACAAAGGTTGGGGCTGGGACCAAGTTTTGCCGCTGTTCAAACGGGCGGAAAACAACGAACGCGGCGCCGATGAGTTTCATGGTGATGACGGACCTTTGTCCGTGTCCAACATGCGAATCCAACGCCCGATCACCGACGCCTGGGTCGCGGCGGCGCAGGCGGCAGGCCATAAGTTTAACCCCGACTACAACGGGGCAACTCAAGAAGGCGTCGGTTTCTTTCAGCTCACGGCCAAAAATGGCCGTCGGTGTAGCTCGGCTGTGGCCTACCTCAACCCGGCGCGCGGGCGCGACAACCTGCGCATCATCACCCATGCGCTGGCCGAAAAGATCGAGCTGGACGGGACGCGCGCGACCGGTGTGACCTATCGCGACAGGGCCGGTCAGTTGCATAGGGTGCGGGCGCGCAAGGATATTGTCCTGGCCGGAGGGGCGATAAATTCACCTCAGCTTTTGATGTTGTCGGGCATTGGTGAGGCCGAACAGTTGGTCCAAAACGGTATCACGGTGCACAAGGATTTGCCCGGTGTTGGCAAAAACATGCAAGATCATCTTCAGGCGCGGCTGGTCTACAAATGCAACGAACCCACGTTGAACGACGAGGTGCGCAGCCTGTTTGGGCAGGCCAAGATTGCACTGAAATACGCGATGTTCCGCGCAGGCCCAATGACGATGGCGGCCTCGCTGGCCACTGGTTTTTTGAAAACCCGGCCTGATCTAGAGACGCCGGATATTCAGTTCCATGTGCAACCGCTTTCGGCCGAAAACCCCGGCAAAGGGGCCGATCCGTTTTCGGCCTTTACCATGTCGGTTTGTCAGTTGCGCCCTGAATCCAAAGGGGAAATTCGTATCGTGTCGTCGGATGCGCGTACCTATCCCAAGATCATTCCCAACTACCTGTCGACCGAAACCGATTGTCGGACGGTGGTGGAGGGGGTTAAGATTGCCCGTAACATCGCCCGGCACGCGCCGTTGACCTCAAAGATTTCCGAGGAGTTTCGGCCCAATGCGTCGCTGCCTATGGACGACCATGAGGCGACCTTGGATTGGGCCCGCAACAACACCGCATCAATCTACCACCCGACCGGAACCTGCAAAATGGGCAGTGATCGGATGGCTGTTGTCGACGAACGCTTGCGTGTTCATGGCATTCAAGGCCTACGGGTCGCAGATTGTTCGATCATGCCCGAAATCGTTTCGGGCAACACCAACGCCCCGGCGATCATGATTGGTGAGAAAGCCTCGGACCTCATGTTGGAAGACGCCTCTGCCTAACTAAAACAAACCTCTGATCCGCCTTGTGATGGGCGGATTGGCGGCGTTGGATTTTGTCTTTTTATCCTAGACTTTGGATACTCATCCACGTTTCACGCGCCAAAACGTCGGCGTTCAATCGTGACCGCGCCGCCAGCATCCGAGCGAATAATATGCAAATCACCATATTCCAATGGGGCCGGATCGCTTAGGCGCAGGTCCTCCCAGATGGTGTTGATATTGCCCTTATTGCCAATCCAAATTACCGATTTGCCCGCGCCTTGCGTGACCAGCCCGGCGGTTGGGGTCTCTTGCGGAATTCGTTGAGCGGGCAGGCCGCGCGCTTTGGCCAAAGGGGCGGCGGTGTCGAGGTTGCGTTTTATGCCGGGTGAATAAATGGCGTCCAGCTCCATACCGTCCAGCGCTTTGACCAAGGACTTGGAGCGTAGTTTTCCGGCGGCGCTGAGATTTTCGCCGTCCCGATCTGAATGGCGCACTACGATCAATGTGGAATTCGGGGCCAAAGCCAAGGTGCCGGAGCGCGCAGCACAGGCGGTTAAAAACGCGGTGCCGGAAAAAACAAAGCTACGTCGTAACATCGTAAACCTCCCTTTCATGAAAGAGAGCCTAGCGTCGTTAGAGACCGCAAGCAATTGCCGCGCGGTCGCAGGTGAGTGCAGCGAAACTGACCAAAAAATCTGGTGATAGGGAAAAGTCGGATAAAAAGGGTCTGGTGCTGATAAGGGTGCGGCCAGCCTCGCTGCGCACCCACTGTATTTGTTTGGAAAAATCAGTCCTATCCCCCAAACGGGTGGTGCTGTGCAAAAAGAGTCCCAATACCAGAAGGGCATGAGCTTTCAAAAGCTATTGGTTTCTGGCTCAGCTCCAAGTCAGCGCGCGTTTGGGCAGGTTCAAAACGGGGGCAAGCTTATCGAAGCGAGCCTTTGGCGTACCATTCGGCCGACAGGAGGTGGCGGTACACCGCAGGTTCGACAGCCTGATGGTCCAGCCGAAGCTGACCCAATCTCTCCCCCAAAAAAGGGGGCTGGCGGTTAGGGTTTGAACGCCTTGATTTTTCAACGTCACCCAAAGAGCACCGGGAACTGCGCGAGATTTGCTTAGACCGGACAAATATTGGGGCGAGCCTTTGAGAGCCAGCGCACAAAAGACGTTTTCGCTCTTAATACATGGCAGAACCCGGCCTCAATCTGCCCCAAATCTAAGCGTCTGCGACAACTGTTTTTCATCTTGCCCGGTAAACTCCGGGGTGAATGGGCCCTTTGGGCCAAGAGGGGCAGGCCCGTCACCACCTGTCAACGGGCACATCCACCTGCTCGATGGGTTATGCCAAATTGGCCCGAAATTATGTGATTTACTTGGTCAGGATAAGCTTGCCAGCGCGGGTGATGCGCAGGGTATAGACCTGTTCGCCAAGTTGAATATTGGCCAAGCTGCCGCCGTCGGTCAGCTCGGTCGCGTCATGAATCGGCAGACGTTGAACAGGGTGGTTTGCAAGGTCATGGGCAATGTTCAGGGTCATGTGTCAGCACCTCCGGCGTGCTCGATCAGGTCCAGAAAAGATTCGAGATTGCGAAAACGGGGAAGTCCAAGGCTGAAGCTGAAAGACACCTCTTGGGAAGGTTTTATCGTTTTACCAGCAGTCTGCGCGACGGTTTTCAACATCGGCTATCTCCGTTTTCGCAAGGAATTGGCTGACCCCTTGGGCTGGCTGGTCTGCTTAATATGACTGTTAGACTCGGGTAAGTCAATCCTGATTAAAACAATTGGTTATTGTTCTGATTGGAAAACTGCCCAACCAAAACCTCCTTTGATCAAATCGGCGACCTGAAGGGTTTTGCCGGCGACGGGGCCTTTTAGGGACGTGCCTTTGGGCCGAAGATCGCCCATTTCTGTGAGTCGTTCTTTTGCAAAATGTCCCAGACCGGAATAGCGGCGACAACGTCAAAGACATGTTGGACCAAGTCGAAAAAAGCGCAGTTGTAATACCGCGCCGGTTCGGTGGTCGTGTCATAACTTGGAGCCAAGAATGTTATTCTCAGGTCGGCAGAGCGGACTTAGTGACCGTTTAACTTAGTGTCTTGTGAACCGCACCCCTGAGTTGTCTCAACCCCGAATATGGATGGCCATTTTCGTAGAGGGTGCGAGTAAAATAATTCATGATGACTACCCAAGCATGATCAACTTCTCTGGCGTCAGTTTCGGTCCTGTCTTCCTTGTGGCGTAGCCGAAAGAGTGAGGCATGAGCTTGTAAAAAATCGAGGTTTTCTTTCGCCCTATCCAAAATTTCGAAAACGGTTTCATCCGAGAGACGTTCGTGTGCAGCTTTCTTGGTCACGGTTGATGCCTACTCCGAACTAAGTCTACTCAGATTGGAAACTGAAGAAAGAGCTAAGGTGTGAAAGATCTGAATGCGTGTATAGTTTCAAACTGCGGAACTGTACACATTGGGCTCAATCCGGACCTTAGAGGGGAGAGCGTGGGCTTGTACGAGGTGCCTTAAAAATGAAAAAGACCCGCCACAGCTTTGTGTGGCGGGTCCATTTGTTTGATTCCGCGTGGTTTAGCCGAAGATCGCGTTTAGTGTTGCGCTTGGGCGCATCACCTTGGCTTTCAGCTCAACCGACGGGCGGTAGTAGCCACCGATGTCGGCCGCTGGGCCTTGAACGGCGGCCAGTTCGGCCAAGATCGCCTCTTCGCCGCTCGCCAATGCTTTGGCGATGGGGGCGAAATGGGCTGCCAGATCGGCGTCGTCGGATTGCGCGGCCAGGGCGTCGGCCCAGTAGCGGGCAAACCAATAGTGGCTGTCGCGGTTGTCAGGCTGACCCACTTTGCGCGATGGCGAGCGGTTGTCATCCAGAATACCTTGGGTCGCGGCTTCGGCGGCCACACCCAGAACACCGGCTTTGGCATTGCCACGGCTGTCGGCGAGGAAGTTCAGCGATTCACCAAGGGCACAGAATTCGCCCATGCTGTCCCAACGCAGGTGGTTTTCTTCGACCAACTGTTGAACGTGCTTGGGCGCAGAGCCGCCCGCGCCGGTTTCGAACAAGCCGCCACCGTTCATCAGTTTCACAATCGACAGCATTTTCGCCGATGTGCCCAGTTCGAGAATTGGGAACAGGTCGGTGAGATAGTCACGCAGCACGTTACCGGTGATGGCGATGCTGTCGTTGCCGGCTGTGATGGTTTTGAGCGACTGAGCCGTGGCTTCGCGTGGGGCCATGGTCTGGAATTTATCCGCAACACCAGCGGCGTCCAGCGCAGGCTGAACATATTTGATCAGCTCGGCGTCATGGGCGCGGTTGGCATCGAGCCAGAAGATCGCTTCGGAACCGGTCAGACGCTGACGGTCCATGGCAAGGCTGATCCAGTTTTCGATCGGGGCCTTTTTCACGGTGCAAGAGCGCCAGATGTCACCCGCTTCGACGTCATGGCTATGCAGCGTGTCGCCATTGGCCAGAACAATGCGGATGGTGCCGTCGGCTGGGGCTTCGAATGTGGTCGGGTGCGAGCCATATTCTTCGGCTTTTTGGGCCATCAAACCAACGTTGGCGACCGAGCCAGCGGTGGTCACGTCAAGCGCGCCATTGGCTTTGAAGAAGTTGATCGATTCGTCATAGACGGTGGCATAGCAGCGATCCGGGATGACACAGTTGGTGTCGCCTTTGGCACCTGCTGCGTCCCAACCTTTGCCGCCTGCGCGGATCACGGCGGGCATCGAGGCGTCAATGATCACGTCGGATGGCACGTGCAGGTTGGTGATGCCTTTGTCGCTATCGACCATATACATGCCGGGACGGTCCGCGGTCACGGCGTCGATGGCGGCCATGATGTCGGCGTTGTCTTTGACGCGATCCAGAAGGTCACCCATGCCGGAGTTCGGGTTCACACCCAGCGCGTCGAGTTCAGCGCCGAATTTTTCGAACACAGGGGCGAGCCATGCTTTGACAGCGTGGCCAAAGATGATCGGGTCGGAAACCTTCATCATCGTGGCTTTCATGTGCAAGGAGAACATGGTGCCGTCGGCTTTGGTGTCTTCGATTGCGCCAGCAAGGAAGGTGCCAAGCGCCTTTGCGGACATGAATGTCGCATCAGCAATGGTGCCGGTTTCCAGCGGCCAGCCGTCTTTCAACACGGTGACGGCGCCGTCTTTACCGACAAATTCGATTTTCGCGTCACCGGCTTGGGCTTCGGTGATGGTGGCGGATTTCTCGTTTGCGTAGAAATCATTGCCGGGCATCGACGACACTTTGGTTTTCGAGGTGCTTTCCCATTTGCCCATCGAATGTGGGTTGTTCTGGGCGTAGTTTTTCACGGCCTTGGCCGAGCGGCGGTCCGAGTTGCCTTCACGCAGAACCGGGTTCACGGCGGAGCCTTTGATGGCATCATAACGCGCGCGTACGGCTTTTTCTTCGTCGGTGCTTGGCTCTTCTGGATAGTCAGGAAGCTTGTAGCCTTGGGCCTGAAGTTCTTCGACGGCGGCAACCAGCTGAGGCACCGAAGCGGAGATGTTTGGCAGCTTGATGACGTTGGCTTCGGCGGTTTTCACCAGTTTGCCAAGTTCGGCCAGATCATCGGACTGACGCTGTTCTTCGGTCAGGTTCTCGGGGAAGGCCGAAATGATTCGAGCGGCAAGCGAGATGTCCTTGGTGCCAACAGACACGCCAGCGGCGCTGGCAAAGCTTTGAATGATGGGCAGGAACGACGCCGAGGCCAGCTCGGGCGCTTCGTCTACGATGGTGTAAATGATATCAGGAGTGGTCTTCGACATAGGTAACTGCCTTTCGTTTGCTGCGCTCTCCTTAGGGCATCAGCGCGCGAAGGTCTACAGTATACCAGCGTATACCGTGGTGCATTTCGTCGCGTCGAAAGGTGTAATCAGCTTGGCATCAGAAACGACGCGGGAACGTGATCAGTTAGCCAGACGCCGTTTTGTGATCTGTAAAACAGATGGCCCGCCTCATGCATCGCCTTGGCGTTGATGCGCAACACAATTGGGGCGCCCTCGGCGCGCACCGACACTTTGCGCCGTGGCCGTATCAGGGGACAAATGAACATGATGGCGTGCCTGCGGTGTCAGCCCGTGTTCCAGAATGGCACTGAGAAATTTTTGAACGGTTCCATGAAAGAGAACATCGGGCGGACAGGCGGCCAACAACCCCAAGTCGACATCAATGGAATGCCCTTGATTGGCGCGGATGCGACGCCCATCTGAGGACAAGGCAAATCGTTGTTTGTCGGATGTCTGGACAACAGTTTCCAGTTCGGAGCGGGTGATCTGATGCCCGGCCTTGTCGAGCAAGTCATCAACATCAGCCCAGCCGCCGCGATCAAGCGTTAATCCGATGCTGCCGGGATCGTGGCGCAAGACAAATGACAACAGCTTACTCAGGGATGTCTTGTTTAGCTTTTGCGTCACGTTGCACATCCTTCACATCACAAATCGCACTCTTTCCTCGCGGAGTTTCGCAAACACCAAAGGTCTGTACAAGCGGTCAGAGCCAATAACTCTTGGATGTGTTGGCGATGTCTTGCGGGGTGAACTGCGATGGTGTTTCGACTGGCTCGCTGTGAAAGGTCGCGTTCCAAAGTTTGAGAAGCGGACCTTGGTACGGATCGGCGGGATTTGCCGCCTGAGCCAGAAACCCAAGGCCAATGGCGAAAGCGGTGGCAAGGACGGGGGCGTTGATGGGGCTGCGCATGACTATCTCCTGTTCGTCTTTTGAGAGGTTACACGCAGGTGCTGACAGGTTCCGTCGGTATTGCGGGACGTTTTTTCAAGAGGAGGCGAAAAAACGTCTTGGGGTGATGGCGCAAGGGCCGCCACATGGTTGGTTTTATTGGCAAAGCGGGCATCACTTCTTTATTGGGCACATGGCGTGAAAACCAGATTATACAGCTGGCATCTGCTGCGTTGCGCAATGAATGCCACCGCCCATCTCTCCCAATGGATCAATGTTCAGCGTCACAATTTCACGGTTTGGGTAGTGATGTTTCAAGGCCTCGACGGCGATACGGTCCGTTTCATGGTCGCCAAATTGTGCGGCAATAACCCCCCCGTTGCAGACATAATAGTTGGCATATGATGCCACGAAATCTAACCGATCTATGCGGCGGTGGGTTGGCTCGGGAATGACGTCGACATCTAGCCCTTCAGCCACCAGTCGATCGTGGGTGTCCAAGGCCGCAACATGGAAGGGGTCATCCATATCCGGCGCATCTGGTAGATTGATAAGGATGCGATTGGAGCCCGTAAATCGTGCAAGACTGTCGATGTGGTAGTCGGTGATGTCCTGCCCCCAAACTCCATCAGACCAGATCACGCGATTGGCACCGTATGCGCTTAACAACCGTGTTTCTACCTCGGCACGTGACAAGCCCGGATTGCGATTTTCATTCACCCAGCTGCTCTCATGCGCAATCAAAAGGCCGTGGCCGTCCTGTTCGACACCCCCTGCTTCGCCGCGTAGACCTGTTGGAAAAAGCTGCAATCCCAATCGGTCCGCCACGCGAGATGCGATTTGACGATCACGACGGTTCACCTGTTTTTCACCCCAGCCATTGAATTGGATGTGGCTTACGGCCAGTTCGCCTTGGGAGTTTGTGACAAAGAGTGGACCAGCATCGCGGCACCAGAGGTCTTCGGTCGGAATATCCCAAAGCTCGACACTATTGGATAATTTTGCTCTTGCGCCAGAATGATCGCGTTGGTCTGCCAACATCGTGACCGGTTCAAACGCCGAAATTGTATTGGCGATATCTGCAATGGTTTGCTGTGCCAAGTCTAGAAATGCCGGATCCGGATGCACCGTGGTATTGACCGGCCATTGCATGAACGTGCGCTGGTGAGGTGCCTCTTCGGGGGGAACGTAAAAACCAGAATTGTTATTTGCCATGACCTGTCCAGATGCCCCCATCAAACCAAAGGCTCCTCCGCACAGCACTACATCGCGCCTTTGCATTCCCGCCATCCTTTAGCAATTTCCAACGCCTAGCCAGCAGCCTACAGCAAATTGAAGAACAGGAAAGGCAGACGGTCGCCGCGATATAGAGGGTGCCACAATCGACGCAGAGTTGAGTTTGACGGCACTCCGGTTTTGACTTGCAGGTGCTCACAAAAAAAAGGGCGCGGTGATGGCCGCGCCCTTTTAACTTCAATAGGTTGGTGTGATCACAGATCGGGATACAGCGGGAATTTGGCGCAGAGGGCGGCGACTTCGCCACGGACTTTTTCTTCGACCGCGCCGTTGTTATCCGCGCCGTTGGCGGCGATGCCATCGACGATTTCGATGATCCAATCGGCGATCTGGCGGAACTCGGCCTCACCAAAGCCACGGGTGGTACCAGCCGGGGAGCCAAGGCGGATGCCCGAGGTCACAGTTGGCTTTTCAGGGTCAAACGGCACACCGTTTTTGTTGCAGGTGATATGCGCGCGGCCCAGGGCCTTGTCGACGATATTGCCGGTCACGCCTTTGGGGCGCAGATCAACCAGAACAACATGGGTGTCGGTGCCGTGTGTGACCGTATCCAGACCGCCTTTGATCAGCTGATCAGACAGCGCTTGGGCATTGGCGATGACCTGCTTGGCATAGTCTTTGAACTCGGGGCGCAGCGCCTCACCAAAGGCAACGGCCTTGGCGGCGATGACGTGCATCAAGGGGCCGCCTTGGATGCCGGGGAAGATCGCCGAGTTGATTTTCTTGGCGATGGCCTCGTCATTGGTGAGGATCATGCCGCCGCGCGGACCGCGCAGGGTTTTATGTGTGGTTGTGGTCGCCACATGCGCGTGCGGGAAGGGCGAGGGGTGCTCACCGGCCGCAACCAGACCGGCAAAGTGCGCCATGTCAACGTGCAGGTAGGCGCCAACCATATCGGCGATCTCACGCATACGTTTGAAATCAATCTGACGCGGGATGGCGGACCCACCGGCGATGATCATCTTGGGCTGATGCTCTTTGGCGAGCGCTTCGACTTGGTCATAGTCGAGCATGTTGTCTTCTTTGCGCACACCGTATTGAACGGCGTTGAACCACTTGCCCGACTGGTTGGGGCGTGCGCCGTGGGTCAGGTGACCACCGGCATCAAGCGACATGCCAAGGATGGTGTCGCCGGGCTGGATCAGCGCCTGAAACAC
This sequence comes from Pelagimonas sp., assembly GCF_058892305.1. NCBI lineage: Bacteria > Pseudomonadati > Pseudomonadota > Alphaproteobacteria > Rhodobacterales > Roseobacteraceae > Pelagimonas > Pelagimonas sp. Next base: position 107,786 of record NZ_JBZXVN010000044.1, on the reverse strand, counting down.
ACCTTGGTTGGCTTGCGAACCGGAGTTCGGCTGCACATTGGCAAAGTCGCAGTTGAACAGCTCTTTGGCGCGATCAATGGCGAGGTTTTCGGCCACGTCAACAAATTGGCAGCCACCGTAGTAGCGACGGCCTGGATAGCCTTCGGCGTATTTGTTGGTGAGAACCGAGCCTTGCGCTTCCATTACGGCGCGGGACACGATGTTTTCAGAAGCGATCAATTCGATCTCGTCGCGCTGGCGACCAAGCTCGTTGGTGATCGAGCCGAAAAGCTCGGGGTCCCGCTCGGACAGAGGCTGGGAAAAGAAATCGCGCGATGCAGTCATTGGGCTGCTCCTTCAAGGGTCCAGTGTGATCGGATTCGAATTTGGGCTGTTTCCTATCGGAAACGACACATAAGGCAAAGGGAGTAAAGCGACAAAGCGCAATAATCTTGCGGCATCTCTGGCTAGTTCGGTGAACTTGTGATTGTTTCGGAGACAAAAGCCACAGACAGGAAACTCCGATGTCTCTCAAAATTGCGTTTTGCGCCTCGCGCGCGCCAATCGCGCAGGCGGCATTGGCCGGGTTGACGCGGCGCTATGGCGATCATGCCGAGCAGGGCGCCGATGTGATTGTGGCGCTGGGCGGGGACGGATTCATGTTGCAAACACTGCACCGTACCGAAGGCAATCCGGCCCCGGTTTATGGGATGAACCGCGGCACGGTTGGGTTTTTGATGAATGAATATTCCGAGCACGCGCTTGAGGAGCGGCTGAAAGCGGCAGAGGAAACCGTGATAAACCCGCTGGTCATGCGCGCGACCTGTCGCGATGGGGTGGAACACCGGGCGCTGGCGATCAACGAGGTCTCGATCCTGCGCGCCGGGCCTCAGGCGGCGCGGTTGCGCATTAGCGTAGACGGTCAGGTTCGGATGTCCGAACTTGTCTGTGACGGGGCCCTGGTTGCAACGCCTGCGGGATCGACCGCGTATAATTATTCCGCCCACGGTCCTATTTTGCCGATCGGATCGGATGTTTTGGCCCTGACCGCCGTCGCCCCTTTTCGCCCAAGGCGGTGGCGCGGCGCGTTGCTTCCTAAATCCGCCGAAGTGTCGATGGAGGTTTTGGACCCGGACAAACGTCCGGTGATGGCCGAAGCGGATGGGGATAGCGTCCGGGATGTCTTGCAGGTTCATATCAAATCGGAACCGGGGATTGAACATCAGGTGCTGTTTGATCCGGGGCACGGGTTGGAAGAACGGCTGATCCGGGAGCAGTTTGTTTAAAGGGCTTGGTTCGAAAAATTGGCGGCGCTTGAGCCGCACCAACGGGGCATAGGCGTCATGGGTTTCTTGCAATCTGAACCGCGTGGGTCTCTTTAAACCCTTCGCGACGCCGGCAAAATAGGCTGGCGCGGCGAATGGGTCGCTTTGGGTGAATTTTGCTGATCCACCTGCTTGGTGGTCCTTGTGTCGCGCACCTCTTCACTGGCGGCCTCGGTCTGGAGCGTCTTTCGGGATGTCCGAAGGTGCCATTGTGATAAGGCGCAATACCAATCCGGCGTATAGGAGCGCCTCGGTCCCGGCAAAAGTCCCAGAGGTCGGCACCGGCAAACGTCGTTATTTCACTGCGTTAGGCGGCGATTTGGCGGACGTCGCAGTGGCCGTTTGGGAGCCAGAAATCCCTGCGACGTGCCGTTGCGCTCACCTTTGCGCCCAAGAACTGAGATAGGAGCACGGCAAGCGTTGTAGTGACGACGGGTATGGCAACCGCCGACCGTGCCATCACCCAAGACGCACATCCAAAACCCGACCGGTGCGCCCGGTCGGTGTTCCGTTGGTTAGGGGGGCACCCTTACTTGATCAGTGGCACGCCGGTGGTGGCCTGCATCCATTCCGCCTCAATCTCAGCGAGCTTGCCGCTCTCGCTAAGTGAGGTGATCGCGGCGTCTACGCATTCTTTGAGCGCCGAGCCTTCGGCCATCAACATGCCGAACTGATCGGGGTTTTCGCTGCGATCCGCCGGGAATTGGCCGAGCAAGGCGCCGTCATTCAGAACCACTGCTGACAGGTAAAGCGCGGTCGGCAGGTCAAACAGGGCGGCGTCGATCTGACCGGCCTGCATCGCGGCGGTGACATCGGCGTTGTCATCATACAAAAGCGGATCTTTTTCCGGGGCGATTAAATCCTGAAGCATCGGGACCGCCGTGGTGTTGGCATCCGCCCCCCAAACCAGCGATTTGAGCGAGGCAACATCAGCAGACGCCCCGCCATCGACAACCGATTTGGTGGTCAAAACAGCCATCGCCGAAGTGTAGTAAGGTGCGGAAAAGTCGACCATTTCCTCACGCTCGGGCGTGATTGAAAACTGTTGCATGTTGATATCGAAGTCTTTGGCACCGGGCTGGATCGCCTGATCAAAGCTTGTGCGGATCCATGTGACGGCATCGGCGCCAAAACCCATTTCGGCGGCAACGGCATAGGCGACCGCAGCTTCAAAGCCCTGACCGCTTTCGGGGGCATCATCCATGACCCACGGATAATAGGCCGGATTGCCAGTGGCGATGGTCAAGGTGCCCTCGGTCAGCGTTTTGCCGGTGGCGCAGCTGTCGGCATAGGCGGTGGTGGCCAGCATCATGGCGGCGGCGGTTGTCCAGAATTTCATGATCATCCCTCACTGATTTGTGCCAGCAGTTGACCGGTCTGCTGCGGCAATGTCCAGTGTTTAGACATAGGAAAACACCCCACATGGGGGTGTTTTGATCACTTGGTAAGCCTTGCCCTGAGGGTCTGGGCCTAGCTTGGGCGCAACCCGAGAATTTCGCGCGCCTGCTGCCATGTGGCGACGGGGCGTTCGTATTTCTCGCATAGGGATGCGGCGCGTGCGACCAGTGCCGCGTTGGAGGGGGCGAGGGTTTTGCCGTCCAGACGGATGTTATCCTCTAGGCCGGTCCGAGTGTGTCCACCCGCTGCAATGGCCCATTCGTTTACGATGATCTGGCCGGGGCCAACACCGGCGGCACACCATTGGGCGTATGGCGCAAGGCGTTGCATGGTTTTGACATAGTAATCAAACACATCGCGATCGACCGGCATGGCGTTTTTTACGCCCATGACAAACTGAACATAGAGTTTGCCAGCGATATCACCCTTTTGTTTGCGCGCCACAGCTTGGTGGATATGCGACAAATCGAAGGCCTCGATTTCGGGCATAACGTCATATTTGCGCATTTCCGAGGCGAGCCAATCGACCAAATCCGGCGGGTTTTCATAGACGCGGGTCGGGAAATTGTTGGACCCGACCGACAGCGATGCCATGTCCGGGCGCAAGGATAACATGCCGCCGCGCTCGGTTCCGGCACCGGACCGGCCGCCTGTTGACAGCTGAACGATCATGCCGGGGCAGTGCTTTTGGATGCCTTCCATTAGCAGGCCAAACCGCTCTGGGTCGCTTGTGGGCGTGCCGTCATCTAGGCGGACATGGCAGTGGGCAATGCTGGCCCCCGCCTCAAATGCCGCCTGTGTGCTTTCGATTTGTTCGGGCACAGTGATCGGCACCGCCGGGTTGTTTTCCTTGCGCGGAACCGATCCGGTGATAGCAACACAGATGATGCAGGGGCCGGAGTCATTTGGGGTTTGCATAGATGGCCTCAGATGTCGAAGAAGACTGTTTCGCCGTCGCCTTGGACGCGAATGTCAAAACGATAAACGGTTTTGCCATCGCGGTCACTGCGTTTGGCGATCAGCGTGGCGCGGCGGTTTTCCCATTCGATCAGGTTGAGCACCGGATCGGCGGCATTGGCCTCGGCTTCGTCTTCAAAGTACACACGGGTGTTGAGACCAAGGTTGATGCCACGCGCCACGACCCACAGGTTGATGTGGGGGGCTTGTGTGGCACCACTGCGCCCTGGGACGGGCCCCGGTTTGATCGTGTCAAAGGTCCATTCACCGGTTTCAAATTCGGTGATCACACGGCCAAAACCACGAAACCCGTCTTCGACGTCGCCGCCGCCTTCGGGGTGGGCATAGTTGCCGTCGGCGTTCGCCTGCCATGCTTCGAGCAACACGTCCTTGATCGGCGAGCCAGTGCCATCAATGACAATGCCTTCGACGGTGATACGTTCACCTGCGGCGTTGGGCCCTGCAATGTCTTTGCCGAGTTCCTGGTCGTAAATGTCAAAGCCAGCAGCGCCTGGCGCTAGGCCAATGTGAACGTAGGGACCAGCAGTCTGAGAGGGTGTTTCTTTGAGATAGTCGAGCGGCTGTGCCATGATTAATTGCCCTCCAAACGGTTTTCAAACAGGGTTGAGCGGCGGCCGCGCAACACAATGTCAAATTTGTAAGCGATTGAATCCAATGGGATTGTCGCATTGAGATCAAGCGCCGCCGTGAGTTGTTGAACGCCAGCAGGATCAGGGATGGTTTGTACAATCGGGCATTTCGCAATCAGCGGGTCGCCTTCAAAGTAGCACTGCGTGATCAAGCGTTGTGTAAAGCCCGAGCCGAAAATCGACACGTGGATATGGGCCGGGCGCCAGTCATTCACCCAGTTGCGCCAAGGGTAGGCACCGGGTTTGACGGTCCGAAAAAAGTAATAGCCGTTTTCATCGGTGATTGTGCGCCCGCAGCCGCCGAAATTGGGATCAATCGGGGCAAGATAGGTATCTTTTTTGTGGCGATAGCGTCCGCCGGCGTTGGCTTGCCAAATCTCAACCATGGTGTTTGGCACGGGGCGCGCGTTTTCGTCGAGAACCCGGCCGTGCAGGATGATGCGTTCGCCAATCGGGCTTGCGCCATCTGCCGCGTAGTTGCGGATCAGGTCGTTGTCGATTGGCGAAATGTCCGAATGGCCAAAGCGTGGGCCGGTGATTTCGGACACGGTGTTGTCAAGGCTGATCGCCGCAAAGTTGGGCGAGCGGGTGACAGAGGTTTTGTAATCTGGCGTGAGGGCAGGGGCGTGCCACTGGCGGTCACGCTGGTAATACTCGGCTGGTTTCATGTCTGATCCCCTTGTTCCATTTCGGCGTAAGTGGCTTTGGCCAGTTTCAGCGCGTGATTTGCACGCGGGACTCCGGCGTAGATTGCAACGTGTTGAAAGGCTTCGAGCACGTCAGTTTTGCTTGCTCCGGTGCGGGCGGTGGCACGAATGTGCATTGGAATTTCTTCGAAATTTCCGAGCGCCGCCAAGAGCGCCAAGGTCAACATAGAGCGGTCGCGGTCCGAGATGCCATCGCTGGCCCAAACGGTGCCCCACGCGCCCTTGGTGATCAAGTCCTGAAACGGCGTATCAAATTCGGTTTTGGCGGCTTCGGCGCGGTCGACATGGGCGTCGCCCAAAATCTTGCGGCGCACCTGCATGCCGGTTTCGATGTCTGTCATCGGTGGGTTCCTTTAATACGGCAAGCCAATATAGTTTTGTGCCATTACTTTTTGCGCATCGCGGTTCGAACGCAAAAAGTCCAAATCTGCGCGCTGCATTTTGATGTCAAAATCGGTTTGATCGGGGAAACGGTGTAGGATGTTGGTCATCCACCAGCTGAACCGTTCGGCTTTCCAAATCCGGGACAGCGCTTTTTCGGAATAGGTATCAAGGCCAGAGACATCGCCGTTGGCGTAAAATGCGGACAGGCCTTCAAACAGATAGTGAATGTCGCTGGCGGCGGTGTTCAGCCCCTTGGCACCGGTTGGCGGCACGATATGGGCCGCGTCGCCACAGAGAAACAAACGGCCCCAGCGCATCGGCTCGGTCACAAAGGAGCGCAGCGGCGCGATGGATTTTTCAATTGTCGGCCCGGTGACAAGCTTCTCTGCCATTTCGGCGGGAATACGGCGTTTGAGTTCCTCCCAAAACGCGTCATCGGACCAATCCTCGGGGCTATCGGTCAGCGAGCATTGGATGTAGTAGCGGCTGAGGTTTTCGTTGCGCATTGAGCAAAGCGCAAATCCGCGTTCGGAATTTGCATAGATCAGCTCGTCGTGCACAGGGGGTGTTTCGGACAAAACACCGAGCCATCCAAAGGGATAAACCTTTTCATATTCGTTGCGGACATCTTCGGGGATGGTTTTGCGGCTGACACCGTGGAACCCGTCACAACCGGCAATATAATCGCAATCAATGCGGTATTGTTCGCCGTCAACCTCATAGGTCACATAGGGGGAGTCGCCGTCGGCATCGTGAATCTTCACGTTTTCCGTATTAAAAACGGTCTTGGCACCACATTCTTCGCGTGCATCATAGAGATCGCGGGTCAGTTCGGTCTGGCCGTAGACAATGACGTGATCGCCAGTCAACTCTTTGAAATTGATTTCAAAATGTGTGTTGCCATCGGTGATGACCGTGCCGTCATGGACAAAGCTCTCGCGATCCATTCGCTCAGAAACGCCCGCCTTGCGCATCAGGTCAACCAATCCGGTTTCCAAAATGCCAGCGCGAATGCGGCCGAGCACGTAGTCGCGGGTTTTGCGTTCAAGGACGATATTGTCGATGCCCTGACGATGCAAAAGTTGACCCAATAACAGGCCAGATGGCCCGCCGCCAATGATTGCCACTTGTGTCCGCATGTTTCTCTCCCAGTCCTTGTGATGAGGGTGACTGATATGAATTGATAAGTAAAATGACTTGTTGGGCTAAATAGTTGCCGAAAATAGAAAGTAGTGGGCGCGGGGTATCTTTTGAGTGCAGCTTGCGTGTGGCGCGATGTCTTTACCCTGTCCGAGCTTTTGCGCTAACAGGCGGGCACCGGATCAGCGCCAAAGGATGCCCACCATGAAAATTGCCCTCGTTGGAATCGGCAAGATCGCCCGCGATCAACATGTGCCCAGCATCACAGCCAGCCCGGATTGGCAATTGGCTGCCACCTGTTCGCGCACCGGCAGCGTAGAGGGCGTTCCGGCCTATACTGACTTGGATGAGATGCTAAATGCGCATCCCGACATCAAAGTGGTGTCCATGTGTATGCCGCCGGTGCCGCGGTTTGAGTTTGCTCGCAAGGCGATTGCGGCGGGGCGCCATGTGATGCTGGAAAAACCGCCCGGCGCGACGCTTTCGGAATGTCATGCGCTGGAAGACATGGCGCGTAAGGCGGGGGTGTCGCTCTTCGCCACATGGCATTCGCGCGACGGTGCGCGGGTGTCGGCGGCACGGGATTGGTTGGCCGACAAAGAGATCACCAAAACCCATGTCACTTGGCGCGAAGACGTGCGCAAATGGCACCCCGGTCAGGATTGGGTGTTTGACCCCGGTGGAATGGGCGTTTTTGACCCGGGCATCAATGCGCTGTCGGTGATGACGAAAATCCTACCCGCGCCTGTGCATCTGCTAAGCGCAGAGTTGGAGTTTCCGGTCAATCGTCAAACCCCGATAGCGGCCCAACTGCAATTCACCGGCGCAACAACGGCGGATTTCGATTGGCGCCAAGAAGGGCCGCAAACCTGGGATGTTGAGGTCTGGACCAACGCGGGCAAGCTACACCTGACCCATGGAGGGGACCATATGACGGTGGATGGTCAAGAGGCCGGTGATGATCCAGTGGTGGCCGGGGAATACCCAAGCCTTTATGCGCAGATGGCCGAACTGGTGGCCAAGGGGGACATCGACATGGATTTGGCCCCGCTGCGCCATGTGGCCGATGCGTTTATGTTGGGCAAGCGCGTTCAGGTCGAAGCGTTTGAGTGGTAAATCCCGTTTGCGTCGCGCACTGTCGCAAAGCTGTTAGAGCGCGCGTCTAAGGTTTGGCGAAATTGGGCCAAACCACGGGGGCGACATGAAATTTATCCACCTGTCCGATATTCATCTGGGTGCGCCGGGCGCGTTGATTGAGGGGCTGGACCCCTATGAACGGTTGGCGCGCGCCTTTGGTCATATGGCGGAACATCACGCCGACGCGGTGCGTTTGGTGATCACCGGTGACTTGACCCATCATGCCAACCCGGACGCCTATGCAGTCCTGCGCGATGCGATCAAGGTGTTGCCGATGCCCGTGCGCCTTATGGTCGGGAACCATGATGAGCGCGGGGCGTTTTTTCAGGCGTTTCCCGATCATCCGCGTGATGAAAACGGGTTTGTGAATCACGCCGAAGATGTCTTGGGCAGGCGGTTCATTTATTGTGACACGGTCCGCCCCCAATCCCATATCGGGGCGTTTTGCGAATTACGCCGCGCGTGGCTGGCAACGCAATTGGCGATGTCGGATACGGCCTATTTGTTTTTCCACCACAACGTGTTGGATCTCGGCGATCCTTGCACCGATGTTTTGGCTTTGAACAAGGAGGATCAGGCCGAGCTGCGTAGCCTCCTCAAGGCGCACAAACATAAGATCGCGCATCTCTTTTTCGGGCATGTGCATGAGCCGCTTTGTGGGACACTTGCGGGTATTCCGTTTTCCGGCGTGGCCTCGACCCTGCATCAGACCATTCCGTCGCTGGCTCCGGCTGACAAATCGCCTTCTGGCCCATTGGAGCCGTCTTATCGGGTGGTTTTGGCGCGCGGTGAGGATGTTGTCATTCATCAAATCCCCTTTGCTTATGAGGGCGAGGTGACATGGCATGGCAATGATTGGGAGGATTGGACCTAGGGACCAGGCTCTGGGGGACCAGCCCCTGGGGGAGCAGGCCCTGGCGGCCGGCGCGATTGATCCGGATCAACGCGGCATTCCAAGTTTAGTGCAACCCTCTGCGCATGACCTGTGTGGGGTGGTTCTATGGCTGATGTTGCCGCAACCTGCGCCGAAGTGGTGTTTCAGACCGAGGCGCTCACCAAGATTTACAAAACCGGAGATGTCGAGGTTCGCGCTCTGGATGGGGTGGATTTGCAGCTTTTCGCTGCGGAATTGGCGGTGTTACTGGGGCCATCTGGGTCCGGTAAATCGACGCTTTTGAATATTTTGGGCGGGTTAGATCACCCGTCGGGCGGCAAATTCTGGTTTCGCGGGCGCGAGTTGACCGACGCAAGTGATCGTCAACTCACGCTATACCGCCGCGACCATGTCGGGTTTGTGTTTCAGTTCTACAATCTGGTGCCGAGCCTGACAGCGCGTGAAAATGTGCAATTGGTCACAGATGTCGCCAAATCCCCGATGACACCTTCCCAAGCGTTGGATTTGGTCGGGCTGGGCCACCGGATGGACCATTTCCCGGCCCAGATGTCGGGTGGTGAACAACAACGCGTGGCGATTGCCCGTGCCATCGCCAAGCGCCCCGAAGTTTTGCTCTGTGATGAGCCAACCGGCGCCTTGGATAGCAAAACTGGCACGTTGGTTTTGGAAACGCTGCGACAGGTGAACGAAGAGTTCGGAACCACCACCGTGGTGATCACTCACAATGCCGCCATTCAGCAAATGGCCCACCGGGTGATCCGTTTCGCCGACGGCAATATCGCCAGTGTCGCGGTCAACGAGACACGTATTTCCCCAGACGAGATCGTGTGGTGATCTATGCAAGCGCTTGATATCAAACTGCTTCGAGATTTTCGCCGGCTTTGGCTTCAGGGGGCAGCGATTGCGCTTGTCCTTGCAGCGGGGGTGGCGATGATCTTGATGTCGGTCGGGATGAGCCGGGCGTTAAACGACACCCGAACGGCTTATTATGATCAAAACCGGTTTGCGCATGTCTTTGCCGCGGCGCGTCGGGCTCCGGACAGTTTATTGGCAGAGCTGCGCGCCGTTCCCGGTGTTGCCGAAATCGAAGCGCAGGTGCGCAACTATGCGGTTTTGGACATTCCGGGCCGGGCCAAACCAGCCACGGGTTTGTTGATTTCGCGCCCCGAAGACGGGATGCCGCGGCTCAACGTGCCGCTGTTGCGCAGCGGGCGTTGGCCGTTGGCAGCAGGAGAGGTTGTCGTCAACGAACCCTTTGCTACGGCCAATGGTTTTGAACTGGGCGATCCGTTTTCCGTCAACTTGAACGGGCGCAAACAGGTCTTGACCATCACCGGCACAGCCTTGTCGCCGGAATTTATCTATACGATTGGCCCCGGCGCATTGATCCCGCAGAACGAAACCTTTGGGATTTTGTGGCTCCCGGCGGAGGTCATGGATGCCGGGTTTGGAATGACCGGTGCGTTTAACACAGTGGCGTTGACCGTGTTGCCGCGCGTCTCGGTCGAACCGATCAAGGATCAGGTCAAGCTTTTGCTTGATCCCTATGGCGCGACAACGCCGCTTGGACGCGATCTCCAACAATCAAACGCTTTTCTGGACGCTGAGATCACCCAGCTTGAAGTGCTGGCCTATGTTTTGCCGCCCGTGTTCCTTGGGATCACCGTGTTTTTGGTCAACATGGTCATGGGCCGGATCGTCCAATTGGAACGCTCTGAGATCGGTCTGCTCAAGGCGGTGGGTTACACCGATTACGAGATTTGTTTGCATTACCTGATGTTGGCCGGGTTGATTGCTTTGATCGGGGTTGGTGTCGGTTGGATTGCCGGGACGTGGTTGGCGCAGAGCATGGCGCAGATCTATGCCAAGTATTACGACTTTCCGTTTTTGGTCTTTGGCGTGCCATGGTCGGTCTATGCGTGGTCGGCGGTTTTGGGGTTGGCGGCGACGTCGGTTGGGGCGCTGCGCAGTGCGCTGGGCGCGGCGCGATTGGCCCCGGCGGTTGCCATGTCGCCCCCCGCGCCACCGCGCTACAAACGCAATTTGATGGATCGGATCGTCGCGTATTTGCGCTTGTCACAACCGAGCAGAATGATCCTGCGAAGCCTGATGCGATGGCCCCTGCGCGCCAGTATGACCATGTTCGGCATGTCCTTGGCGGTGTCGGTGCTTGTGGCGTCAAACTTCTTTCCAGACTCCATGGATGAGATTATCGACACCGGGTTTTATCAATCCAACCGTCAGGACGTGTTGTTGTTGTTTGACCCCGACGTGCCCTTGGCGGCGATGGAGGAGGTGGCGCGCCTTCCTGATGTGTTGCTGGTCGAGCCGCAGCAATACCAACCTGCGACGCTTACCCGTGGATCACATGAAAAACAGGTCAGCCTATCGTCGATGCCAAACGGGGCCGATTTGGCGCGGATCGTTGACGGAGACGGCAATATCATCACGCCAGATCCTTTTGGCGTGCTGCTTTCGGATCGCTTGGCCAAATCCCTGCAGGCCAAAGTCGGGGATATGGTGCAGGTCCGATTTGAAAGCGGACGGCGGGAGACCTTTGACCTTCCTGTGTCGGGGGTGATTACCCAATATTTCGGCCTTGCCGCCTATGTTGATTTGAACGCGCTGAACCGGCTTTTGCGCCAATCCGATCGCGCCACCAGCATCAACGTGACCCTAGCCAACCCCGATGCCGCCGATGAATTCGAAGCCCGGATCAAGGACTTTCCACGCCTTGTTGGCACCATCAATATGACCGAAAACCGCAAAAGCTTTCTTGAAACGCTGTCGAGCAATATTTTGGTGATGACGACGGTTTACGCCATTCTGGGCACCATCATCACCGTTGGCGTCGCCTATAATGCCACGCGGGTGCAATTGTCGGAACGGGCGCGCGAATTGGCCAGCCTGCGCATCCTTGGCTTTCGTCAGAGCGAGGTGGCCTATATTTTGGCGGGCGAGGTGCTTTTGCTGGCGTTGATCGCGCAACCGGTTGGCTGGTGGATTGGGGCGCTGATTGCCCGCGCAATGACCGAAGGGTTTTCCTCTGATCTCTACTCCATGCCTTTGGTTTTGACCGGGGCGACCTATGCCAAAGCCAGCCTGATTGTGCTGGCAGCGGCGGCGGGGTCTGTGGCGCTTGTGGCGCGCCGCCTGACTCGGCTTGATCTGATTTCTGTCATGAAAACAAGGGAATGACACGATGACACTCTCCTTGCGAACTGTTGGATTGTCGGCTTTGGGGCTGGCGATTGTGGCCGGGCTTTTGTCGACGGCCTTTGGTACTGATCCGATTGCGGTTGATATGGCCCGGCTGGATCGTGGCGATCTAAGTGTGACGGTGAACGCCGAAGGAAAAACCCGGATACGCGACATTTATGAGGTCGCCGCCCCCATCGGCGGCACGGTGCAACGCTTGCCGGTCGAGATCGGCGATGCGGTGGTAGCGGATGAAACGATCGTTGCGCAAATCGTACCCGCCGCGCCGCCCTTGCTTGATGTGCGCTCGCGGGCGCAGGCGGAAGCCGTTCTGCATGAGGCGCAGGCCTCGGTCGAATTTGCCAAGTCAGAACAGGCCAGTACCAAGGCGGTCGAGGATTACGCGCGGGTGCAGATGGAGCGCGCCGAGGCGCTTGTTCAAAGTGGCACGGCCTCGCTGACCCATTTGGAGGACGCGGCGCAAAAACTGGCGGTGGCGCAGGCGTTGCATGCCTCGGCCAAGGCGCGGTTTGAAATGTCGCTGGCGACGGTGGATCGTGCGCGGGCAGCGCTTGAAGAACCGGAGTTGGACGCTGCAAACAGCGACTGTTGTTTGCCGATCCTGTCACCCGCTGATGGGGTGGTGGTGGCGATCAACGGCAATAGCGAACGCCCCGTACAGGCGGGGGCACCGTTGTTAAGCGTCGGCGATCCGCGTGATTTGGAAATTGTCGTTGATCTGTTGTCGTCCGAAGCGACCCGTCTTTCGACCGGGGCTCCGGCACGGATCGAACGTTGGGGAGGGGCAGCACTTGAGGCGCGGCTAAAGCTGATCGAGCCTGCGGCGCGGACGGTGGTGTCGGCGCTGGGTATCGAAGAACAACGGGTGGATGCGGTGTTGGATTTCACATCGCCATCCACCGATTGGGCGGGTCTGGGCGAGGCATTTGCCGTGTTTGTACGGATCGAAGAATGGCACAGCGCCGATGTTCTGTTGATCCCGTTGTCAGCGATTTTTCAACGGGATGGTCAATGGTTTACCTATCAAAACCAAGGCGGTTTTGCCCAAGAAGTTGCCATTGAACTTGGCCGTCGTGATGGTCGCCACGCCGAGGTTTTGCGCGGAATTGAAGCCGGGGATGAGGTGGTTATGCACCCGCCGGACATGGTGAGTGATGGGGCTGAGATCGTTCAGCGTCAGCAATCGTGAAACGCGAATTGATACACCCGGGTGTGACACTTTGTGCGACAATGGAGGTGGCACATGATTCGATCCACTGTCGGGTGATTCGTGCCTTTTTTGTGGATTTTCCCGAATTTTCGCCTGTGTTCGCAGCGCGGCACAACGAACTTGGACCAAGGGCAGAGCCAAACGTGTAGCAATAATAGATCAATTTTCAATGACACCCGGCGGTGACCTGTTGACCGATAGGGTTTCGTTTCACACTATCGTCGTATCACCAGCCTATGAGGCGGGACGAGATAATAGGGAGGAAATTGAAAATGATGCATGTCCAAGGGATGACTTTGCGTTCTGTTGCGGCGGGTTCTGTATCTGCCATGGCGATGCTTGTTGCGGGCGCTGTTTCTGCGGCTGAGATTGATTTGATGATCTCGGACGTTGACGGCAAAGCGGGTTTGGTCAAGGAATTGGCCGAGCGGTATGAAGCCGACAACCCCGATACCAAGATCACCATCAACGCGGTTGGCTACAACGTAATCCGCGAACAGCTTGCGGTTCAGCTCGAAGCAGGCAGCGGCCCTGATCTCGCTTTTGTCACCAATTTGGGTGGTCTGAACCCGTTCTATGTTGACCTGACCCCGCATGTGGATGCCGCCGAATGGGAAGCCAACTATGGCGCGGTTCTGCCATGGTATCGTGCGGGTGCGCCTGATGGTATCTTTGGGTTCCACACCGAAATGACCGTGACCGGCCCCTATGTGAACCTGACCATGTTCGAAGAAGCCGAGGTCGAGGTTCCGGCAGCGGGCGCAACATGGGAAGAGTGGGCAGAAGCCGCCTCGATGGTGATGGACAACACCGGGTCTTATGCCGGTATGGTCATGGACCGTTCGGGCCACCGCATGGCCGGTCCGGCGATGTCCTATGGCGCGGCCTACTTTAGCCCAGATGGCAAATTGGTCGCCGATGACGGGTTCAAAGCGTTTTCGCAGCTGATGATCGATTGGCACAAATCCGGCCTGATGCCGCCTGATGTTTGGCCCGCTGTGTCCGGTGCGAAATACGCCAACGGCAACGAAATGTTCTTCAACTCGGATGTGCCTTTTTACATGTCCGGCTCTTGGAACACCGGCAATGTGCAATCCAACGTTGGTGACAAATTCGACTGGACCGTGGCCCCCGTGCCCTGTGGTCCAGCGGGGTGTGGCGTGATGCCGGGTGGGTCCGGTCTTGTGGCGTTCAAATCGGGTGACTCAGCCCAAGAAGAAGCCGCCGCCAAGTTTGTTGCTTGGATGGGAAGCACCGATATCGCGCGCGAATGGTATTCCAAAACCTACGCGATCCCGGCCCATGCCGGTCTTCAGGCCGAAGGTCTTGACTACATTGGCAACGGTGCAAGCCAAGCCGTATCCGATGGCCTTGCTGCCTTTACCGCGATGGCCGCGCAAGCCGCCGAGCAAACTCCTCAGGCCTATCAGCTGCAAGGCAGCCCAAAGGGGTTCGTGATGTATAACGCCACCGTGCAATACATCGGCGCGGCGCTGAATGATGAGCTGTCACTGGATGAGGCTATGGCCAAAATCCAAGAAGAGCTTGACACCAACGCCAACCAATAAGGCGCACTGAAATGGGGTGGGTGCCTTTGCGGTGCCCGCCCTTTTGCCCCCCAAAAGGGGCGTTTTGATCGGAACGTTTCATGACACCTGCAGGCTTCACAGTAGCCTTCGCCGCCCTATTTTGGGGGCTTGGCGGGGCGATCTGGCTCCTTATGCGGCGACGCTATACGCTTCGCCAGATACCGCAATTCTTTATGGATCTACTGGGGTTTCCGGTGGAATTGGCCCAAAGCCTATTTGGCCGCGCCGGGGTGCCTTATGCGCTCTTGCTCCCAAACATGTTGATCTTTGGCTTTTTCACCTTCTTGCCGATGATCCTGAACTTTTACGTCTCGTTCACTGGTGGCGCGTCGATTTCGCTTTTTGATCGCCCTTGGGTTGGTTGGGAAAAATACGCAGACATCTTTAACTGCGAAAACTTCCTGTCGCCGAAATCCTGTTCGAACCCCGGCTATAACTTCTGGACCGGCATGTTCAACACCCTGTGGTTTGTGTTGATCCAAGTGCCAATTCTTTGCGTTGCGGCACTGATCACCGCTTTGGTTGTGAACCAGAATATCAAAGGCCGCGGTTTCTGGCGGGCGATGTTCTTTTACCCCGTGATGTTATCGCCGGTTGTGATTGCCAACATCTGGAACTGGGTTTTGCACCGCAAGGGGGCGCTAAACGCCAGCATCGGCGAGGCGCGCGATGCCATGACCGGTCTAGCGGGGCTAAGCGGCTTTGACATGGTCGCCACGGTGATCTTTGCGGTGATCCTGTTGATCGTCTCCGAACGGTCGTTGCGCTCAAACGATGGGCCATCGGCGTCTTGGACGGCGGTGTTTGGGGCACTGATCGCAATGCTTGTCTATTGGTCGCAACCCCTTAGCCTTCTCGGTTTGCCTGGCTCTGGCTGGCTTGGTCTCGTCATGGCGGCGGCGCTCTATTGGGCGGTGTCTACCGAACAAAGCTTTGCTCGCATGGCGATTATCGGGGCGGGTATCTTGGCCGTCATCATGCTGTTGATGATCCAATTTGATGCGGTGTTCAGCTTTGGCCGCTATCGTCCGATCAATTGGCTGGTGACGCCGAAAACCGGTTGGCCGTTCTTCTGGCTGGTGTTTGTTTTCTGTTGGAGCCACATGGGCTTTTATATGCTGATCCTTTTGGCGGGGCTTCAGGCCATTCCGCGTGATCTCTATGAGGCCGCCAAGATGGACGCGACCAAACCGTTCCGGGCGTTTTACCGCATCACCCTGCCATTGGTCATGCCAACCCTGACCGTGGTTTTGGTCCTGTCGCTGATCCGAAGCTTCCAAATCTTTGATGAGGTCTATCTGCTAACGGGCGGTGGTCCGGGTCGGGAAACATTCATGGTCGTGCAAAACATCTACGAAGTCGCGTTTTCGAACGATCACCCTGACTATGGCCAAGCCGCTGCAGGCTCGATCCTGATGGCGATTGTCATCGCGGTCTTTACCTTCTTCCAGCTCTGGCTAACCCGGAGGCAATCAGACCTATGAGCCGTTTAGCAACATTTCTGACTCGCACCGCCGGGACGAAAGACAAGGCCGATAGTTTCACGATCCAAGATTTCTTGGCCTATGCTTATCTGTTTGTCGGGGTTCTGGTGATCCTTGTTCCGGTGCTATGGACTTTCTTCAGCTCAATCAAATCCGACACGGCGGTCGAAAGCTTTGACACCCGTCTGATGCCAATGGATCAGATCAGCCAAATGGTTGACGGCGTCGGCGAAAAAGACGTTTGGGTGTATACGGCCGAAGATGGCCGCACCCAGTTGGTTTTTAAGGCAGGCCCAACCCGCAAGCTAACCGATGTCGCGCCGGTGGATGACCCCGAGGCAGTGTTTCAAGTCCCACGCAAAAGCCTAACCCCGCATGAGGATATTCGTGTTGCGGTGGAAAACTACCTTGATCCGATCCTGAAACGGAACGGACAGGACAATTTTCACTTCTTCACCTATCTCTATAACTCGGTCTTTGTGACGGTGATTGCGACGCTGATCACGCTTTTGATCAACGCCATGGCGGCCTTTGCCCTGTCGAAATACCGGTTCCGGGGGCGCTTGACCTTTACCATCCTGATTGTCGCGACGCTCCTGATCCCCAGTTCGATCATCCTCGTGTCTCTGTTCTTTGTGGTCTGGAGTTTTGGGATTTTCGGCTCGCTTTGGGGGGTGATCATTCCCGCCGCCGCGACGCCAACCGGGGTGTTCTTGTTGCGGCAATACATGCTGACCATTCCCGACGAGTTGCTCGAAGCGGCGCGTATGGATGCAGCCTCGGAATGGCGTATTTTCTGGCGGATCATCATCCCGCTCTCGCTCCCGGCTTTGTCGGTTCTGGCGATCCTCTCGGTCATTTGGCGGTGGAATGATTTCCTCTGGCCGCTGATCGTGCTGATCTCGGACCCCGCCGCGCATACGTTGCAATTGGGTCTGACCCAATTCGCCGGCGAGTTTGACACCAACTTCCACTATATTCTCGCCATGACTGTGGTGACGTTGATCCCGATCACGCTGGTGTTCGTCTGGCTTCAACGCTTCATCACCACCGGCATTGCTACGACAGGTCTGAAATGAACGACAAACCCAACTCAAACAAAACGAGGGCACTTCAGCTTTCAGACATCCGCAAAAGCTTTGGCGACGTGGATGTCATTCACGGCATCGACTTGGAAATCCAAGAGGGCGAATTCATCGTCTTTGTTGGCCCGTCGGGTTGCGGTAAATCCACCTTGCTACGCCTGATTGCGGGGCTTGATGATCCGACATCCGGTGACATCAACCTCAATGGTAAACGCGTCAACAACGTGCCCGCGTCCGAGCGTGGGTTAAGCATGGTGTTCCAATCCTACGCGCTTTACCCGCATATGACCGTGGGGCAAAACCTGTCCTTTGGGTTGGAAAACCTGCGGATGGATCGCGCCGAAATCGACAAGCGGATCAACGACGCCGCCAAGTTGTTGCAAATCGATCATCTTCTGTCGCGGCGCCCCGGTCAGCTTTCGGGGGGGCAACGCCAGCGGGTTGCTATTGGCCGCGCCATCGTCCGCGAACCGGTGATCTTCCTATTTGACGAACCGCTTTCGAACCTTGACGCCGAGCTGCGCTTGCAGATGCGGGTCGAGATTTCGGACCTGCATGCCAAACTCAAAAACACCATGATCTATGTGACTCATGATCAGATCGAAGCCATGACAATGGCCGACCGGATTGTGGTGCTGCGCGGCGGCTATATCGAACAGGTGGGCCGCCCGCTCGACCTGTATAACCATCCCAAGAACAAGTTTGTGGCCGGTTTTCTTGGCGCGCCGCAAATGAATTTTCTTGAGGGGACGTTGGACGGAAATGTCATGTCCTTGAACTGTGGCATGGTGCGCGATGTTCCTGTGGCACAGCCGGGCAAAGGGGCCGTCACGCTGGGCATTCGCCCCGAAAACATCCACGTCGATTTAGACGGCAAAGGTGATGAAACGGTGCGGGTTCAAAATTTTGAGCAGTTGGGCGCGGTGACCTATATCTATGCGACCTTTGCCAATGGCGACACGCTGACCGTGCAACATGCCCACCAGATTCCTCTGCAAAAAGGTCAAGAGATTGGGGTGAGCTTTCCAACCGAAAGCTTCCATCTATTTGATGCGGATGAGCAATCAATGGAGCTTTCGCGATGAAGGTCGCCTTGATTGGGCTTGGGATGGTGTCGCGCACCTTTGGTGATGCCATTCGGCATTCGGACGCTGTTGAACTATCCTATGTCTATGCGCGCTCGGCCGAAAGCCGGGCGCGGTTTTTGGCGGATTGGCCAGATTTGGGCGCGGTTGAGGCAACATCTGTGGCGGAGATCGCCGCCTCGGATGTCGATTTTGTCTTGCTCACCACACCGCCGAATGCGCGGGCCGGGATCGTCGAAGAATTGGTCGCCGCGGGCAAGCCGATCTTGATGGAAAAACCGGTGGAGCGCACGTTGGAAGGCGCGATCAAACTGGTCGAAACCTGCGAGGCAGCAAACGTGCCATTGGGCATTATGTTGCAACATCGTGCCCGGCCGGTGGTTGATGATTTGCGCAAGCTGCTGCCTGAACTCGGTGCGCTGCGTATGGCCGAAGTTAACGTGCCGTGGTGGCGCCCGCAGGCTTATTACGACGAACCGGGGCGTGGGTCTTATGCGCGTGACGGCGGCGGGGTGATGATTTCGCAGGCGATCCACACGATGGATTTGATGCTGTCCCTTACCGGCCCGGTGAGCGAGGTCACGGCCATGTCGGCCACCAGTGATTTTCACGATATGGAATCCGAAGACTTCGTTTGTGCCGGGATGCGGTTTGAAAATGGTGCCGTTGGGCAATTGTTCGCCACGACATCCAGCTTTCCGGGCAAAGGGGAAACGATCACCCTGCATTTTGCCGCCGGATCAGTGCATCTTGAGGCCGGATTGTTGGAGATCAACTGGCAAGACGGTCGATCTGAAACCGTGGGGCAGGCGGCCTCGTCTGGGGCAGGGGCCGATCCGATGGCCTTTACCAGCGATTGGCACCGCTTTGTGATCGAAGATTTCGCTAGCAGTCTGCAAGCGGGCCGTGAGCCATTTGTGCCGGGGCGCACTGCGCTTGAGGTGCATCGTTTGATTGATGCGCTTGAAGCGTCGGGGAAATCCGGGACAACGGTTCAGGTCAAACGCTAAGGGGCGCGCCCGACCTGGTGGGCGCTTCCCAACATCTTTGGATGGACTGTTAGCGCAAAATGGGCAACGGTGCCGTCTGTTGAAACGTCGCAAACGCGCCCTCCTGGGGGAGGTCGGGCGCGGCCCGGCCCATGGCCGGGCTGGACAGTTCCCCCTGATGACAACTGCAAAAGCGGACAAACAGGGACAAAACACATGCCATTCAAACTCGGCGTATTGGGTATAGATCACGGCCATATTTTTGGGATGCTCACCAATATGAAGGCGCAGGGCTGCACCTGTGACGCCTATTGGACAGACGGCGCGGCGGTCACCGAAGACAAGTTTACCAAAACTTTTCCCGAGCTCACCAAAGTCGCGGATCACCGCGCGATTTTGGACGATGCGGATATCGACATGGTCCTGATCTCGGCCGTGCCCGCCGATCGTGCCGCGCTGGCCATCCAAGCGATGGAAGCGGGCAAGGATGTGATGGTCGACAAACCCGGCTGCACCACCTTGGAACAGCTTGAGGCCATCAAGGAATGTCAGGCCCGCACGGGGCGCATTTGGTCGGTGAACTTCTCTGAACGATTTGAAGTGCGCGCCACCACCAAAGCCAGCGAATTGGTGTCCCAAGGGGCCATTGGCCGGGTCATCCAGGTTGTCACTTTGGCTCCGCATAAGCAAAATCTCAAAACCCGCCCGGATTGGTATTTTCAGCGTGAACGTTATGGCGGCATCCTGACCGATATCGGCAGCCATCAGGTCGATCAATTCCTGCATTTCACCGGCTCGACCGATGTGACCGTCGCCGCGGCCCATGTGGAAAACACCACCCGGCCCGCATATCCCGGCTTTCAGGACTATGGCGAAATGACTCTGCATGGCGATGGTGGCCACGGCTATATGCGGCTTGATTGGTTTACGCCGGATGGATTGCCGACGTGGGGTGATGGGCGGCTGTTTTTGCTTGGCACCGAAGGCACGATTGAATGCCGCAAATACACCGATATTGGCCAGCCGCATCGGACAGATAACCTCTTTCTGGTGAATGGTACCGAGAACACCTATATTGATTGCCGCGATGTCGATTTGCCGTATTTTCCACGGCTGGCGGCAGATGTTCAGGACCGAACAGAAACGGCATGCCCGCAGGCGCATACGTTTTTGACGATGGAGGTCTGTATCAAGGCGCAGATGAAGGCAGAAGAAAATGTATAAAGTCGCGATCGTTGGGGCCGGGATCGGCAAGGAACATTTGGCGGGGTACAAGGCCCTGCCTGAGCGATTTGACGTCACCTATATTTGCGATCTGAACGAAGAGCGCGGCAAGGCGGTGGCCGAGGCAAATGGGGTTGGTTTTACCAATGACTTTGCCCAGATTTTGGCCGATGACAGTATTGATATCGTAGATATCTGCCTGCCGCCGCATCTGCACTTCCAAAGTTGTATCGACGCGCTTGAGGCGGGCAAACATGTGGTGTGTGAAAAGCCGCTGGTGGCCTCGGTGCGCGATGCGGATCTGTTGATGGCCAAGGTCAAAGAGACCGGCAAAAACCTGTTTCCGGTGTTTCAGTATCGCTACGGGATCGGCACGGCCCAGCTTCAGGCGCTGCAGGACGCAGGCCTTGCGGGCAAGCTTTATGCCGGCTCAATTGAGACCCATTGGAACCGCAATGCCGATTACTATGCTGTGGATTGGCGCGGTACTTGGGCTGGTGAAAATGGCGGCTGTATTTTGGGCCATGCCATTCATATCCATGACTTTATTCCGGCCTTTCTGGGGCCGGTGGCGCAGGTCTTTGCCGACCTTGGCACCCGCGTGAATGAGATCGAAGTCGAAGACTGTGCCGCGCTGTCGATCCGGCTTGAGAGCGGGGCGTTGGTGACATCATCGGTGACTTTGGGCTCGGCGTCGGATTACAGCCACCTGCGGCTGATGTTCGAAGGGTTCACGGTTGAAAGCGGGGCGTCGCCCTATGCGCCTGCCGCCGAGCCATGGACGTTCACCGCGCGGGCCCCAAACACGCAGGCCCAGATTGACGCGGTTTTGGCCACGGTCGGCCCGGCCTTAACCAGTTTTCCGGGCTTGTTCACCGCCGTGGCAGATGCGTTGGACGGCAAAGGCGGGCGCGAAGTGACCGCTCTTGATGGGCGCGACTCTCTTGAATTTGTGACGGCGATCTATGCCTCGTCTCGTAGCAACCAGCCAGTGACGTTACCACTTGGCGCAGATCATGAGATGTATCATGGCTGGCTCCCTGAGTGACCTTTGGGCGGGCGCGCCGGAGCTTCCAGACTTGGTGGCCTCGGCGGATGCGCGTGCGATTTTCGAGACGGATTTATATGGGGCGGTGCCGCCGCCACCTGACAACGTCACTTGGACGGCAGTTGAGAAACAGGGGTTTACTCAGCTTGATATAAGCTGTGCTGCGAATGGCGGGACCCTGACTGTTTCGGTGGGCTTGTGGTTGCCCAAGACCGGGCATCCTGCGCCGCTTGTTGCGGCGCTGGATTTTTCCGGTCCGTTTGGAATTGTACCACCGGGGCAGTTTGCGCTAGACCCAAATGCGCGGGTCTATAGTGAACCGAAATGGCAGGCCGACGGGCATCTGACGGCGGCCATGGCCGGGCAATTTGCCTATCGGTGGCCGGTTGAAATGATTACCGAAGCCGGGTTTGCAGTGATGGTGAGCTGCTATGGCTCTTGGGTGCCGGATCATCCCGAATTGTGGAGACAACACGGGGTTTCACCCCTGTTGGGCGGGCCAGACACAGGGGCGTTTTCGCTCTGGGCATGGGCCTTGATGCGCATGGTCGATGTTGCGGTGCAACTGCCGCAAATCGACAGCGAGGCGATTGCAGTGGCGGGGCATTCCCGGCTGGGCAAAACAGCGCTTTGGGCGGGGGTGAATGACCCAAGGATCGCTGCGGTCTGGGCGAATAATTCCGGCTGCGCGGGGGCGGCACCTGCGCGTCACCCGGTGGGGGAGACATTACAACAGCTTCACAGCCGTTTTCCGCATTGGTTGCGGAAGGGGGCCGTGATCACGCCCGACGATCTAAGCTCGGATCAACACCAATTACTGGCGCTTTGCGCGCCGCGTGGGGTCTATCTGAGTGAGGCAGACAATGACAAATGGGCCGATCCGCTGGGCAGCTATTTTTCCTTGACGCAATCCAGTTCCGCATGGGGGCAAGAGCCGCACGCATGGCCCGACGTGGAGAGTGTGTTTGGCACAACCCGCGCCCATCGCAACGGGGCATTAGGCTATCATATGCGCCAAGGTGGGCATGATATGCTGGCCGAGGATTGGGCGCAGGTCTTGCCGTTTCTGACAGAGGTTTTCGGCGATTAAACCGAAACCTTTGCCAAGAGATCACTGCGTTCAGTTTGATCTGCGCTGGCGTCGTGGATGACTTTTCCGCGCTCCATTGCCACGAAGTGATCCCCAAGATCATATGCAAAATCAAAGAATTGTTCGACCAGGACAATCGCCATATCCCCACGGTCGCGTAGATATTTGATGACCTCGCCAATCTGTTTGATGATGTTGGGTTGGATGCCTTCGGTGGGTTCATCCAGCAGCAGCAATTTAGGTTTGGCAACCAGCGCGCGGGCGATGGCGAGCTGTTGTTGCTGACCACCTGACAGATCGCCGCCGCGACGGTTGATAAAATCCTTGAGGATCGGGAACAGCTCAAAAATTTCGTCAGGGACAAAATGTTCTGACTTGGGAAGGCAGGCAAACCCGGTTTCAAGGTTCTCGCGCACGGTCATCAGCGGAAACACATCCCGCCCTTGTGGAACATAGCCAACGCCGACCTGCGCCAAAGCATGTGCCGGGGTGTTTTTGCCGAGGCTCTGGCCATCAATGACCATCTCACCAGCGGATCGTTTGTGCGTTCCTGAAATTGCCTTGAGCAGCGAGGTTTTCCCGACCCCGTTTGTCCCCATCAAACAGGTGATTTTGCCAAGCTCGGCCTGCATTGAAACGTCATACAGGATTTGAGAATGGCCGTAGTGCAGGTCGAGGTTTTTGATATCAAGCATGGTTCAGCGTCCCAGATAAACGTCAATGACGTCAGGGTTTTGGGTGACGTGGTCGAGGCTGCCTTCGGCAAGAACCGAGCCTTCGTTGAGCACCGTAACTTTGCAATTCAGACGGCGCACAAATTCCATGTCATGTTCAACAACCACAACCGCATGGGTCTTGGCGGCGTTGACAAGAATGTCGGTGGTTTTTTCGCGCTCGGCCGGGGTCATCCCGGCGGCGGGCTCATCAACCAACAACAAGCGCGGGCTTTGCGCCAGCAACATGCCAATTTCAAGCCACTGTTTTTGACCATGCGACAACTCTCCGGCAAGGCGCGGCAGCTCCTCGGTGAGGCCGACTTGTTCCGCCATCGCTTCGATCCGCTCAGCGCCGCGTTTGGATTTGCGGTGGCGCAGAACCTCAAAGGGGCCGCGCGGGTTTTTTAGAGCCAGTGCAAAGTTTTCGCGTACGGTTTGGGCCTCAAACACCGTGGGTTTTTGGAACTTGCGCCCCACCCCCACCTTGGCAATTTTGCTTTCACTCATCCCCAGAAGCGACACGGATTTTTCACCGAAAATCACACGGCCTTCGTCGGGTTTGGTCTTGCCGGTTATGATGTCCATAAAGGTGGTTTTGCCAGCACCGTTGGGGCCAATGATGGCGCGCATTTCCGGTTCTGCGATTTGAAACGACAGATTGTTGATCGCCTTGAACCCGTCAAAAGAGACCGAGACCCCGGACATTTCGAGAAGCGTGCTCATGATTTCCTCGTGAGTTTGTCAAACAGGCTGGCGATGCCGCCGGGGAAGAGAAGGGTGACCGCGACAAAGGACAGGCCAAGCAGGACGAGCCACCAGTCAGTCCATTTGATGACGTAAAAGCCAAGGTTGATGTCCGGTGCGCTGCCGCCGGTGAAATAGGAGGAGAGCAGCGAGACAAAGACCGCGCCGATGACCGCGCCGTAAAGCTTGCCACGCCCGCCGATGGCGACCCAAACCGCGAGATAGATCGACGCGATGGGGGCGATTTCAGCCGGGTTGATAATGCCTGCTTGGGGGTAATAGAGCGCCCCAGCGATGCCGGAGACCACGGCCGTGAGGGTGAAGACGAAAAGCTTGTAGCTTTCGACGTGATAGCCAAGAAAACGCACTCGTGCCTCGTCATCGCGGATGGCGCGAATGACAGAGCCCATTTTGCCCGCAGTGACCCATGCAAAGAGCAGATAGCCAAGGGCAAGCGCAGCAGAGGAGGCCCAGAAGAAGGCGATGGAGATTTGCGCTTGTGAGGTCTCTTCGAAACCGGGGATGTTTTGCAGGCCAGACAGACCGTTGTTGCCACGCAAACCACTATCGTTTTGAAAGAGATAGAGGGCGAGGGCGAGGGTCATGGCTTGGGTCAAGATCGAGAGGTAAACTCCGGTTACGCGGCTGCGAAAGGCGAGCCAGCCAAAGACAAGGGCAAGCAATCCGGGGACCAGCAAGATCAACAGGAGCTGGAGCGGCAATGAATGGGCAAAGGCCCAGATCATCGGAAAGTCAGAGGAACCAACCACGCCAAAGATTTGATTGCCGATCGCATCTGTGATCTCGACTTCGGTGGGTGGGATCACACTTGCCGAGAGGCTATGGGTCACGATGGCCTCGGTGCGCGCATACATCAGCCACATGCCAATCGCATAGCCGCCGATGCCAAAGAAGGCGAAATGGCCGAGCGAGAGGATGCCGCAATAGCCCCAGACCACGTCCATGGCGATGGCGATTAAGCAAAGGCAGAGGGTTTTGCCAAGTGTTTTGACAAAAGAAGTGGAAATCAGGCCAACGCCGGAGGCTTCGGAAAAGACCGAGACCAGCAAGGTGAAGAGGCCAAGAAACGCGAGGACCCAGAGGGTTGAGGGATGACGGGTAATGAAGGTCTGGCTCATGTCGCGGCTCCGGTGCGGGATGTGCGCTTGGATCGAATTTCGAGGGCAGAGAGGGGGCACCGCCCCCGCGCCAAAGGCGCTCGCACGGGAAATTTGTGGAAAGAAGAAGACAAGGCGTATTGGGTGATCATGTGACTTAATCTCCTGCCGCGCGGCCTTTGAGGGCAACGATGCCTTTGGGGCGGAATTGGATGAACAGGATGATAAAGAGGATCATATAGGTCTGAGCGGCAAGCGTGTTGGACGGGTTGAGCCATTCAATGCCTTTTTGCAGGGTGCCGATCATCGTGGCCCCGGCCAAGGTGCCCCAGATATTGCCGACACCGCCGACAACCACGGTCATGAAGCTTTGGACGATATAATCGGACCCCATTTCCGAGGTGACCTTGGCATAAAGACCAATGGCGACGCCCGCGATGCCTGCGATGCCGGAGCCAAGCCCAAATGTTAGCATTTTGATGCGTTCGGGGTTGATGCCCATCGAGGCCGCCATGCGTGGGTTTTGGGTGACCGCGCGGGTTTCAAGGCCAAGGCGGGTGCGTTTCAGGATGAAGAGCAGCAGCCCGAGGAACAAGAGCGCAAGTACGAAGATGGCGATGCGGATATAGCTGATCTGGATCACGTCGTTAAAGACCAGTGCGCCGTCGAGCCATGCAGGCGAGGTCAGGGGGCGGGCCTGGGTGCCGAAGATGTTTTTGGCCAGCTGTTGCAGGACGATTGAAACACCGAATGTCGCGAGCAATGTTTCCAACGGACGGTTATAGAGCCAGCGGATCACCAGACGCTCCATCGCTACACCGGCGGCAAATGTTACCGCAAAGGCCAGCGGCAGGGCGACAATCAACGAGACGGTGTAATTGGGAATGAGCTGTTGCACGACATAGCCGGTATAGGCCCCCATCATGATGAATTCGCCATGGGCCATGTTGATGACGCCCATGACGCCAAAGGTGATAGCAAGGCCAATGGCGGCAAGGAAGTAGATCGAGGCAAGCGAGACAGCGTCCAGCGCGAGGTCAGCGGATTGGCTGACATTGACGCGGGTGTTCACCTCGTCCTGCGCGGCTTTGGCGGCTGTTGTGATCTCGGCGTTGGTCTCATCGTAGATGTCGTAGATTTGCCACGTGGCCAGAGCGTTCGAAATATCGGCTTCGGAAACGCGGGCGGGGGCTTTGCCCTCCGAGACCAAAAGGTCATAGGCTTGGATCCGGGCGGCGTCAGTGTTCAAGCTGACGGTGGACACCGTGCCGACCTTGCCGCCCACGACATTGGCCTCGAGGGTTTTGCGGATTTCGTCAGAAGAGACCGGCGCAGGGAGGCCTTGGGTCTCGACCAAAAAGGCATAGGCTTGGTCGCGGGGCATGAGAAGAATGGCCGCCACATTGGCATCCGGCTCTGATTGTGCGGCGACGGTTTTGGTGGTCAAAATCTGGGAAAGAACGGCGCGGGTTTCGACGCTGATATCACCGGCGAGACCGTCGATGGCCTTGATACGGGCCTCAGGCGTGTCTCCAAACTTGGCGGCGAGGTAGGTGACAAGCTTTTGCTTACGAATTTTCAAGGATGGGTCGGTTTCCCCGTCGATCGACGCCTCAAGCGCTCCGAGTTGCGCGGGATCAAGCTTGCCTGCCAAAGCGGCGACGGCGTCTTGGCGGCGTTGAAGGTCGGGAGAGGAGAGCTGAAATTGGACCAATGCTTGGGCGATGGCTTTGCGCACGCCGCCGTTTGGTTTGATCTGTTTAAGGGTGGCTGCGTCCACGCCCGCCGTGATTTCGGCGCTGTCGATATCGGTGATATCCAGACCCGCGTCGGATTTGGCGGCGTAAAAGAAAAGCCCGTCTTCGGTGCGTTGATAGAGTTCTTTGTTTTGCCAACGCTCAAGGAATTCAGGCGCTTGCGGAAGGCCGGAGGCGGCCAAAGCCTCTAGCGCAGGGCCGATTTTCTTGCGCGATGGTTTGGCAATCTGAGCGGAATGCTCTTGCAGGATCGACTGAAGGTCTTGGGCGATGACCGCGGCGGGCAGGCACAGCAGGGTCAAGACCGTGAGAAGGGCACGGAGCATAGGAGATTACCTGTTGGGGAGGGGCGTCTGGGGAAAAGGGTGCGCGCCAAACGCGCACCCAAAGTTTAGCTTAGTAGTTCGATTTGATCTGAACGCAGGAGGATGTCTCGGTGTTGTACATACCGCACTCCAGGTCTTTCCAATCGGACTTCAGAACCGCAGATTCTGGCAGGTAGTCTGTCCATGCATCGCCAGGAACTTCGGCAGTTTGGCTGATGATGTCGAACTGACCATCGGCTTTGATTTCACCGATCAGAACCGGCTTGGCCAAGTGGTGGTTGGGCAACATTGTCGCTGTACCGCCGGTCAGGTTTGGATATTCCTGGCCGTACATCGCGGTGCGCACGGCGTCGACATCAGTGGTGCCAGCCGCCGTCGCTGCGTTTACCCACATGTTAAAGCCGATGAAATGCGCTTCCATTGGATCGTTGGTCACACGCTCTTCGCCCATTTTGGCTTTCCATGCGTCGATCCATGCGGTGTTGGCGTCGCTTTCCGCAGATTGGAAGTAGTTCCAAGCGGCAAGGTGGCCGGTCAGGTTGGCTGTGTCGAGGCCCGAAAGCTCTTCTTCACCCACCGAGAACGCGACAACTGGGATGTCGTCAGCCGAAATGCCAGCCGCGGCCAGTTCTTTGTAAAAGCCGATGTTGGCGTCGCCGTTGATGGTTGAGATCACGCCAACCTGCTTGCCGTCTTCGCCCAGCTTCACAACGTCAGCAACGATAGTTGCCCAGTCGGAATGGCCGAATGGTGTGTAGTTGACGAAGATGTCTTCGGCCGCGATGCCCTTGGATTTCAGGTAGGATTCCAAGATGTTGTTGGTTGTCCGTGGGTACACATAGTCAGTGCCCAGCAGTGCGAATTTCTCAACACCCAGCTCGTCAAGGAAATAGTCAGTGGCCGGAATCGCCTGTTGGTTGGGGGCGGCACCGGTGTAGAAGACGTTCTTGGAGCTTTCTTCGCCTTCATACTGAACAGGGTAGAACAGCAGGCCGTTCAGCTCTTCGATGACCGGCAGAACCGATTTGCGCGATACCGATGTCCAGTTGCCGAAAATCACGTCCACATCATGTACCGAGATAAGCTCACGGGCTTTTTCGGCAAACAGTGGCCAGTCAGAAGCGGGGTCAACAACAACCGCTTCGATCTCGCAGCCCAGCAGACCGCCTTTTTTGTTCTGCTCTTCGATAAGCAGCAGCATGGTGTCTTTTAGTGTGGTTTCAGAAATCGCCATTGTGCCGGACAGCGAGTGCAGAACGCCAACTTTGACCGGGTCGGCGCATTCGGCAAAAGCCGGAGCCGAGAGGGCAGCAAGAGTGGCGGTGCTGGTGAGCAGTTTGGTGAAGCAGTTCATCACATTCTCCCTGCGGGGTGGCTGGTGGCATTGCGCACACTTGCGCAAATGCGTAGTTCAGTCCCCGCAACATTTGTTGCATCTCGTGTGGCGGCCCTGCTGAGGTCCAATTCATATGGGTCGTCACACACCCGTTTTCCGAAATTGCGTTTCCTAGCGTCCCGGCGGGTGCCTTAGTCATTCTGCGATGCGGCGCGGGGGTCAATTGTGCTGGAGAAATGTGTCGCGACTCCCTTCGAATTGGTGAAAATTTAATCACTCAATGGTGCGGGTGATTAAAAGTTAAACACATTTACCGGTCATTCATTCTCTTTCTGCCGGAATCATTGCCGCTCACGGGGCCGCGTGCTGAACAAAGTGGCGAAAAGAGATGATTTGAGGGTGATCCAATCAACGCCACGTTGAGAAATACGACAGCCATGACCGTGCAGGACCAGCCGCGCGCCATTGGGACGCTGAATGTTCAGGCAAAGGCCCGCGACGGGCGCAGCGCAATTGGGCATCTGCGCTCTTCTGGTTGTATGAAGGCGCTTTTTCCGCGCAGCGCTGATGCGCTTGAGGTTATCACTATTAATACGGCTGGCGGTTTGACCGGTGGTGACAAGGTGACTTTGAACGCTGTGGCGGCGATGGGGTCTGAGCTTTCCCTGACAACACAGGCCGCTGAGCGCGCCTATCGAGCGGCAAGCGGCTTTGCGACGGCTGATACCACGCTAAAGGCCGAGGCCGGAGCGCGGGTCAACTGGCTCCCACAGGAGCTGATCTTGTTTGAAGGCGCGGCTTTGCGCCGGACTTTGCGCATCGATCTGGCCGCCGATGCCGAGGTGTTGATGGTCGAACCGGTTGTCTTTGGTCGCGCGGCCATGGGCGAAACGTTGCAGAATGTCTCGTTTCATGACCGCATCGAAATTTATCGTGGTGGGGCACCTATCTACATGGATGCGTTTTGTTTGGAAGGTGACCTGACACTGCAATTGGCGCGGTTGGCCCAAGGGGCCGGAGCGATGGCCAGCCTTGTTTTGGTTGCCCCCAACGCCGCGGCCCAGCTTGAGCCGGTGCGGGCGCTTTTACCGGTGACGGGTGGTGCTTCGCTCTTGCACCCTGATCTATTGGCGCTGCGCCTTGTGGCCGAAGACAGCTTTGAGCTGCGCCGCGCTTTGCTTCCTATTCTTGATCGTCTCAGCGGCGACAAGCTTCCGATTTCTTGGAGACTATGACATGCAACTCACCCCGCGTGAAAAAGATAAGCTGTTGGTGGCTATGGCCGCCGAAGTGGCGCGCAAACGCTTGGCGCGTGGCGTCAAACTCAACCACCCCGAAGCCATTGCCCTTATCACCGATGCGGTGGTCGAAGGGGCGCGGGATGGCCGGTCAGTTTCCGACCTGATGCAGGCGGGGGCCGAAATTATCACCCGTGACGAGTGTATGGACGGCATCGCCGAGATGATCGTCGAAGTGCAGGTCGAAGCGACCTTTCCCGATGGCACCAAGCTGGTGACCGTTCACAACCCCATCCGTTAAATCCCCAAAAGGAGAGACCCTATGAAATATCTTCCCGTTGCTTTGTTTGCCGCCACGCCTGCCCTTGCCCACGAGGGCGCGCATCTGCACCCTCATGATGGCGGCATGTGGTTGGGTATTGTTGCTGTTCTCGCAGGTCTCGCGCTGATCGTGGCCAAGGTGCGCCGATGATCCCCGGAGAACTGTTTCCAGCCGAGGGCACGCTCACCCTAAACGAGGGGGCTGAGGTGACCACACTGATGGTTGCCAATACCGGTGATCGCCCGGTTCAGGTTGGGTCCCACTATCACTTTGCCGAGGCAAATCCGGGGTTGGTTTTTGATCGCGACGTCGCACGGGGGATGCGTTTGGACATCGCCGCCGGGACGGCCGTTCGGTTTGAACCGGGCCAACGTCGCGAAGTGAACTTGATCCCGATCTCAGGCGCGCGTCGCGTGTTTGGATTTAACGGAGCCGTCATGGGCGATCTGTGATCCAGACCGTTTGACAACCCGCCCTGCAACCAGCAGCGCACCAATTCTTCGCCCGCTCGGGCTATTCGGAGGCCACTTATGCCAGCCACAATCAAACGTTCCGACTATGCCGCGATGTTCGGCCCCACGACGGGCGACAAACTGCGCCTCGCCGATACGGATCTCATCATCGAGGTCGAGCGCGACCTAACCGGCCCATATGGCGAAGAGGTCAAATTTGGCGGCGGCAAAGTCATCCGTGATGGCATGGGGCAAGCCCAAACCACCCGCGCTGAGGGGGCCGTTGATACGGTTATCACCAACGCGCTGATCGTTGATCATACGGGTGTCTACAAGGCCGATGTCGGCCTCAAGTCGGGGCGCATTCACAAGATCGGCAAGGCGGGCAACCCCGATACGCAACCGGGCGTCGACATCATCGTTGGCCCGGGCACCGAAGTGATTGCCGGCGAGGGGCGTATTCTGACCGCTGGTGGATTTGACAGCCATATCCATTTCATTTGCCCGCAACAGATCGAAGACGCGCTGCATTCTGGCCTGACCACGATGCTGGGCGGAGGCACCGGCCCGGCGCATGGCACGCTGGCCACCACCTGTACGCCCGGCCCTTGGCACATTGGTCGGATGATGCAAGCGGCGGATGCCTTTCCGATGAACCTTGCCTTTGCGGGTAAGGGCAATGCTTCGCTCCCGGCGGCGATTGAGGAACAGGTGCGCGCCGGGGCTTGTGCGTTGAAATTGCACGAGGATTGGGGGACAACGCCAGCGGCGATTGATTGTTGTCTCACCGTGGCCGATGCCATGGATGTGCAGGTGATGATCCACACCGATACGCTCAACGAATCTGGTTTTGTTGAACACACTGTCGGGGCGATGAAGGGCCGAACAATCCACGCCTTCCACACCGAAGGGGCCGGTGGCGGCCATGCGCCCGACATCATCAAGATTTGCGGTGAAGAGCATGTTTTGCCCAGTTCGACCAACCCGACACGGCCCTTTACCGTCAATACGGTTGAGGAACATCTTGATATGTTGATGGTCTGCCATCACCTCGACAAGTCCATCCCCGAAGACGTGGCCTTTGCCGAAAGCCGCATCCGGCGTGAGACCATCGCCGCCGAAGATATCCTGCATGACATGGGTGCGTTTTCGATCATTGCCAGCGATAGTCAGGCCATGGGCCGTGTCGGCGAGGTGTTGATCCGCACTTGGCAAACCGCTGATAAGATGAAGAAACAGCGCGGGCGGTTGGCCGAAGAAACCGGTGAAAACGATAACTACCGCGTCCGTCGCTACATTGCCAAATATACCATCAACCCGGCCATTGCGCATGGTTTGGCACATGAAATCGGGTCGATCGAAGAGGGTAAACGCGCCGATCTCGTGCTCTGGTCCCCTGCGTTTTTCGGCGTCAAACCCGAGATGGTTTTACTTGGCGGCATGATTGCCTGCGCGCAAATGGGTGATCCGAACGCCTCGATCCCGACACCGCAGCCGGTCTATAGCCGCCCGATGTTTGGGGCCTTTGGGCGCGCGGTCGAAAACTCTGCGGTGACCTTTGTGTCCGAGGCGGCACAGGCCGACGGCATTGGTGCGCATCTGGGGTTGGCCAAACAAACATTGGCGGTGAAACACACCCGCGGCATTGGTAAGAAAGACCTCAAACTGAACGATGCCTTGCCAAAGGTCGAGGTCAATCCAGAGACCTATGAGGTGCGGGCAGATGGCGAGTTGCTGACATGCGAACCCGCCACCGAACTGCCGATGGCGCAACGCTACTTCATGTTCTGACAATCGGGTCCAAGACCTATGCAGTCAGTGGGTAGCGGCAATGAAGAATGATCTATGGAAGCTAAAATGAGACAATATTATTCACCGAGTGAGAAAACGCGCGCACTTCCATTGGGAATGAACAACTATGGCCTATGTCTCCGATCTGCCCGTATCACGTGCTGTGACACAGCTGTTCCAACCGTTTATGGCGTTCTACGCGCGCACGGTCACCAACAGCAAGAACGCCCGTCCTTCCGAGCTTTTGCAGCTCAGCGATGCGGAACTGGCCGAGCGTGGATTGCGTCGCTACGACGTGGTCGACCGACACTATGGCGATCTGTTTTACAGCTAAGTCATAGCCAAGGGGCGGTGGCATGAGCGGCGCGTCCCTTCCTATGGCCCAGACCCTTTTGCGCAAAGGTGGCTGGCGCGATGCGGTCGAAACGGTCACGCTTGATTACGACGCTCGGTTTTTACGCCGCAAGAAGCTGACCTGCGATGGCGGGTTGGCGTTTGTCGTTGATCTCGACAAGACCACCTCGTTGGATGCTGGCGATGCCTTGGAACTTGGCGATGGGCGGGTGATTGAGGTCCGTGCCGCAGATGAAAACGTTCTGGTGGTCACCGGGAACCTGCCGCGTCTGGCGTGGCACATCGGCAATCGGCACACCCCGTGTCAGGTCGAAACCACGCGATTGGTGATCCAGAATGACCCGGTCATCCGACATATGTTGGAGCATCTCGACGCCGAAATAAGTGCGGCGGTTGAACCGTTTACGCCCGAAGGCGGGGCCTATGGGCATGGCCGAACCCATAGCCATGAACATGGCAATAGCGCCCATGATCACGACCATAGCCATAGTCACGATCATTCGCATGAGCACGAACATGGCCATTGACGGAAACCTTTTGACGCTGTCGCAATGGCTGTCACCGGCTTTTCCTTTGGGGGCGTTCACCTATTCCCATGGGTTGGAAACCGCGATTGATGAGGGGTGGATTCATGATGCGGTGAGCCTGCAAGACTGGCTGGAAGACGTGCTTGAAAACGGGTCGGGGCGTAGTGATGCGATTTGGATTCGCGCGGCGATGAAGGATGATGCCGATTTCGCCGGGTTAAACGCCATGGCGCGCGCCTATGCCCCGGCGGCGGAACGCATGCGCGAGGCCGACAAGCAAGGCGCGGCCTTTGTTAAAACGGTGAATGCGGTGTGGGTGACATCACTGCCCGATCTGGTCTTGCCATTGGCCCTCGGGGCGGCGGCGCATACCCGGCGGATGGATCGCGACACGGTTGTCGGCCTCTATCTCAATGCCTTCGTTGGCAATCTTGTCTCGGCGGCGCAACGCCTGATGCCGCTTGGCCAAACCCCGGCGCAACAGATGATGTCGGCCCTGACGCCGCTTTGCCTCCGCCTCACTGTGGCGACACGCAATTTGGGTCCGGACGATGTCTGGTCCAACGCATTCCTGTCGGACATCGCGGCGATGAAACACGAAACTTTGCAACATAGGTTGTTCCAATCATGACCCAATTCAACGGCCCGCTTCGGATCGGTATCGGTGGCCCTGTCGGGGCTGGTAAAACCACGCTGACCGCCCGTTTGGCCGAAACGCTCAAGGACAACTATTCGATTGGTGTGATCACCAACGATATATACACGCAAGAGGACGCCGAGGCCTTGATGCGGATGCAAATCCTGCCGTCAGATCGGGTGATTGGGGTCGAAACCGGTGGCTGTCCGCACACGGCGATCCGCGAAGATGCCTCGATCAACCTAGCCGCCGTCGCCCAAATGCAAGAACGTCATCCCGAGGTCGAAATCGTACTGATCGAAAGCGGCGGAGACAATTTAAGTGCAACGTTCAGCCCAGAATTGGCGGATGTGACGCTTTATGTGATTGATGTGGCCGCGGGCGAGGAAATTCCGCGCAAAGGTGGCCCGGCGATCACCAAATCCGACCTGTTGATCATCAACAAAACCGATCTGGCCCCGCATGTTGGCGCGTCTTTGGAGGTGATGCAGCGGGATGCAACGCGGATGCGCTCCGAGCGGCCCTTTGTCTTTGCGGCGCTGCGCCATGGCAAAGGCGTCGAGGAGATCGTCACACAGATCAAGGATTTGTCCGGATTGTAAACGGCGGAAATTGCGGGCAGGTTGCGGGAAACCATTCCGGAGCCTGCCATGCGCGCCTTTCTCGACTCTCGCCAATCTCATCATGACCCGCAAAACTTCTTGGTAATGGGTCAAAAGCGGCCAAGCCCAGAACAGCCCGAGCGTATCCCGCGGCTTCAAGCCGGGGCCGAGGCGGCGGGTTGCGTTTTTGAGGCCCCCGAAGACGCTGGCATTGCGCAGATCGCAGCTATCCACACGCCGGAATACCTAAGCTTTTTGCAAACGATCCATGGACGATGGCAGGCGTTGGATGGGGCCAGCGATGAGGTGATCCCCAACATCCATACGCGCGCGCGCACCGATGCTTACCCATCGTCACCGGTGGGGCAGGCGGGCTATCATCAGGCCGATACCGCCTGTCCAATTGGCGCAAATACATGGGACGCGGCCTATTGGTCGGCACAAAGTGCCATCGCGGGTGCGCGGGCACTGGGCGAGGATGATCATGCCTATGTCCTGTCCCGCCCGCCCGGCCATCACGCCTATCACGACCAGGCTGGCGGCTTTTGTTTTCTCAATAACGCCGCCATCGCTGCGCAGGATTTACAGGAACAGGGCGCCCGGGTGGCGATTTTGGATGTCGACGTGCATCACGGCAATGGCACCCAGGGGATATTTGAGGCGCGCAGCGATGTGTTGACCGTCTCGATCCACGCCGACCCGGACGGGTTTTACCCGTTCTTTTGGGGGCATGCCCATGAACGCGGCATTGAGGCCGGGCTAGGGGCGAACCTCAATATCCCATTGGCGCGCGGCACTGGCGATGACGCCTATCTTGTGGCGCTGACTCACGCGCTGGACCGTATCCGTGGCTTTGGTTGTGATGCCGTTGTTATCGCCCTTGGCTTGGATGCCTCGATCGACGATCCGTTTCAGGGGTTGGCGGTGAGTGGCGATGGGTTCGCCCGGATCGGCGCGGCCATTGCCGGGCTGTCTTTGCCAACGCTCTATGTTCAAGAAGGCGGGTATCTATCTGATGCCTTGGGCGCGAACCTAACCCGATTTTTGCAAGGGGTGCAGGGCTGATAGCACACCCGGCGGTATGACCATCCGTTTGCAACACGATCTGTGCTATCCTGTCGACAGGTGACTTGCTCAGGAGGATGTCATGCAACTTGGTGCGTTTTCAGTGTCATTGGCTGTCAAGGATTTGGCCGCCTCCAAGGCGTTTTATCAGGCGTTGGGGTTTGAGGTGTTCGGGGGAACCGAAGAGCACAACTATCTGATTATGAAGAACGGCGAGACGTTGATTGGTCTCTTTCAAGGCATGTTTGAAGGCACGATGCTTAGCTTCAATCCGGGCTGGGATCAGTCCGCCGCAGAGGTAACACCCTTTGAAGATGTGCGCGACATCAAGGCAAAGCTGATTGCGCAAGGGCTTGAGGTATCACAGGAACAAGGCGGGGAGAGTGGCCCGGCGAGTTTTGTGATCACAGACCCCGATGGCAATCCAGTGTTGATTGATCAACATCGGTAAACGGCATGTTCAGCCGCACCAAGGATGGCACGGCTGAACCCGTTTACTCGGCGGCTTCGAGTCGTTTGGTTTGCTCCAAAAGTGCTGCGATTTCCGGGCGGCAGGACCCACAGTTTGTCCCGGCCTGAAGCGCCGCGCCGATGGCATCGACGCTCATCAACCCTTGGGTTTCAATCGCCGTTAGGATGGTGTTCACACCCACGTTGAAACAGGAACACAAGGTAGGGCCGGGGTTTGGCATATCAGCCGGGGCGCGACCGGTCAAAACATCCCCAGCCGCCTGTCCGGGTAGGGTTGCTGCATAGTCGCGCATCAAGGCAACCGGATCGGGGGCGACGAAAAGCGCGGCTTTTAAAACGCCGTCTTCATGGAGCGCAATGCGGGCAACGCCACGTTTTGGATCTTGGAGAATTTGCAGGTCCGCTTCGGGCAGGTCAAACATCACCCGCGCGGTCTTTTCCCAATCCTCGGGCGTTTCTGTTCCCGCCAATTCGACCCGGAACCCGGCCTGTGTTTTGGCCTTGGCCCAATAGTCGGCGGTTGGCGTCACGTCCTGTGCCGTTACCGCAAACCCATACCATGCGGCCTTGAACCGGGTGGCAGACACAACGGCGGCCTTGCTTTCGGGTTGGCCAGAAACCGGGTCATATTCGCCGGCAACCGTGTCACAGATACGTGCCGCCGGGGCAGTTTCGCCGGTCCAATGGATGGGAGCAAAGAGCGTTCCGGTTTGCACCGCGTCGGTGATTTTTGCCCGCATCACGGCGCTGCCCTGTGGGCTACGCAGTTGCACCAGATCATTGGCCGCGATTTCAAGTTGCCGCGCGTCAGTGGGGTGAATTTCGACAAAAGGTTCGGCAAGATGGGCCGAGAGCCGTGGTGACAATGCGGTGCGTGTCATGGTGTGCCACTGGTCGCGCACCCGTCCGGTATTGAGCCGAAACGGGTAGCGCGCGCCGGTCCGCGCCACCGGTGGGCGATGCGCAACAGCCAGCATTTTTGCTTTGCCATCGCCATGAAAGAACTGTCCATCCGCAAAGAAACGACCACCGTTTTTGTGATCACTGATTGGCCATCGCGTGGGCGATAAGGCGTCAAATGCCTCATTGCTGATCATTGCGAGACCGGAGATATCAAAGTCGCGGCCTAGCTTTCCCGCGATACCGGAAAGGGCGGCATATTCGCGAAACACATCGGCTTCGCTATTGAAATCAAAGGCGTCAGACCATCCCATACGACGGCCAACTTCGGCCAATTGTGCCCAATCGGGGCGGGTGTGGCCGGGGGCGGGCAAGGCAGCGCGTTGGCGCGAAATGGTGCGATCGGTGTTGGTGACCGTGCCGGATTTCTCAGCCCAAGCGGTGGCGGGCAGGACAACATCGGCCAAACGGGCCGTGTCGGTTTGACCGGTCACATCGGACACAACGACAAAGTCACAGCCCTTGATCGCGGCGCGCACGGCGCTGGCGTCGGGCATGGAAACGGCGGGGTTGGTGTGGATAATCCACAGCGCCTTGATCCGACCGTCACCCACGGCGCGGAACATATCGACGGCTTTCAACCCCGCCGTGTCCGGAATGCAAGGGGACTGCCAGAACCCTTGCACAGCGGCGCGGTGTTCCGCGCTTTCGATATCCAAATGACAGGCCAGCATATTGGCCAATCCGCCCACTTCGCGGCCGCCCATGGCGTTGGGTTGCCCAGTGACCGACAAAGGCCCACAACCCGGTTTGCCAATCCGCCCGGTGGCGAGGTGACAGTTCAAGATGGCATTGACCTTGTCGGCCCCCGCACTTGATTGGTTCACCCCTTGGCTAAAGATCGTGACGGTTTTTTCGGTGCGCAGGAAAAGCTTGACGAAGTCTTTGACTTTGCGCGGGTCAAGCCCGGTGACCGAAAGGTCGCTGTTGAAGGCGGAATTGAGCGCATCGTCAAAGCCATTCACATTGGCAAGGAATTCGGCGTCAAACGCCCCTTGTTCGTAAAGCTGCGTCAGAAGGTGGTTGAACAGCGCCACGTCACTGCCAGCGGCCAAGGGCAAGTGGAGATCAGCCCCGTCACAGGTGGCGGTGCGGCGCGGATCAATCACCACAATTTTGGTGCCGCGCTTGGCCTTGGCGGCGATCAGGCGTTGATACAACACCGGGTGGCACCACGCGAGGTTGGAGCCGACCAGAACGACCAAATCGGCCTCTTCTATGTCTTCGTAGGTTTGTGGCACGGTGTCGGTGCCAAAGGCGCGCTTGTGCCCTGCCACGGTCGAGGCCATGCAAAGCCTTGAATTCGTGTCGACATTTGCGGTGCCCATATAGCCTTTGATCAGTTTGTTGGCGACGTAATAGTCTTCGGTCAGCAATTGACCCGATAGGTAAAACGCGACGCTGTCGGACCCGTGGTCGCGGATACTGGCGGCGAATTTATCCGCCACCAGTTGCAAGGCACTATCCCAATCGCTCTCCTGCCCATTGACCTGTGGGGCCATGAGGCGCCCACCAAGACCAACAGTTTCGCCCAAGGCCGATCCTTTGGAGCAGAGCCGACCATAGTTGGCCGGATGATCCGGATCGCCTTTGACGTCTAGCCCGGTGTCCGTTGGGGTCAGTA
Organism: Pelagimonas sp.; assembly: GCF_058892305.1. Classification (NCBI taxonomy): domain Bacteria; kingdom Pseudomonadati; phylum Pseudomonadota; class Alphaproteobacteria; order Rhodobacterales; family Roseobacteraceae; genus Pelagimonas; species Pelagimonas sp. Next base: position 69,151 of record NZ_JBZXVN010000044.1, on the reverse strand, counting down.
AGACCCCGCAACCGGTGCCACAATACGGGCAGGTGGAGCGAATGGGTTTGGTCATGCGGCGCTCCTATTTCCGACGGCCGAACCATCAAGCAAAATGCGGCCCGCTTCGACCTTGACCGGGAAGGTGTCGACACGGCCTTCGTCTGCGCCTTGGGCTTCTCCGGTGTTGAGGTCAAATACCCAGTTGTGCAGCGGGCAGGTGACTTTGTTGTCATGCACGATGCCCTCGGAGAGGGGGCCGCCCTTGTGCGGGCAGCGGTCCGAAATGGCGCGCACTTCGGTGTCGTCGGTGCGGAACAGCGCCACGCAGCCAACCGGGGTTTTCACCACGCGTGCGCCGCGCAGAGGGATGTCGTTGATGTCTCCGATGTCAATCCAGCTCATTCTGCGGCCTCCAAAGTTAAATCTGCAAGGGGTTGATAAGTCTCGGCTTTGTCCTTGGCATGTTCGGCCCAAGGATCGGCGCGATAAACGCTTTGCGAAATCTCAAAACGCTCGGCCAGCGCTTTGCGGTTGTCGAGATCATCGACGATCTGTTCCTTGACCCAATCGAGGCCCACCTTGTCGACCCATTTGAAAATCCGGTCGAGGTATTTGGCGTTTTCGCGGTAGATCTGCGTCATCGCGCTGATCACTTCCATCGCCTCGTCTTCGGTGGCGACTTTGCACAGAATTTCGGTGCCCTTGATCTCCATCCCGGCTGCACCGGCGACGTGGATTTCGTAACCCGAGTCCACACAGATCACGCCGATGTCTTTACAGGTCGCTTCGGCACAGTTGCGCGGGCAACCCGACACGGCAAGCTTGAGCTTGTGCGGTGTCCAAGACCCCCAAAGATGTTTCTCCAATTTGATGCCAAGGCCGGTGCTATCCTGTGTGCCAAAGCGGCAATGATCCGTGCCAACACAGGTTTTCACCGTGCGCAGCCCCTTGGAATAGGCATGACCCGAGACCATCCCGGCCTGATTGAGATCGTACCATATCGCAGGCAAGTCAGAGCCTTTGACACCCAACAGGTCGATCCTTTGACCGCCGGTGACTTTGACGGTTGGCACATCGTATTTGTCGGCGGCATCGGCAATGGCGCGCAGCTCATCCGGGGTGGTGATGCCGCCCCACATGCGTGGAACCACGCTATAGGTGCCGTCTTTTTGGATGTTGGCGTGTTTGCGTTCGTTGACGAAACGCGACTGCGGATCATCGGCATATTCCAGTGGCCAATCGGCCAGCAGGTAATAGTTGATCGCCGGACGACAGACGTGACAGCCATTGCGGGTTTTCCAACCCAATTCCTGCCAAACTGCGTCTTGTGATTTCAACTCTTGCGCTTTGATCAACCGACGCACGTCTTCGTGGGTGAGATCGGTACAACCACACACGGTTTGCGCTGCGGGCATGACAAATTCGTCGCCCAATGTGACGGCCAAAACCTGTTCAACCAACCCGGTGCAGGTGCCACAGGACGCCGACGCTTTGGTTGTGGCTTTGATTGCGCCCAAATCGGTCGCGCCACCGTTAATCGCCGCGACGATGTCGCCTTTGCATACGCCGTTGCACCCGCAGATTTCAGCATCATCCGGCAAGGCTGCAACGGCTGAGAGCGGGTCCGAGGGGGCCCCTCCCTGATAGGCGGGGCCAAAGATCAGCGTGTCACGCATGTCAGAGACATCGGTGCCGTCCTTGAGCATACCATAGAACCAGCTTCCATCGGCGGTATCGCCATACATAACCGCGCCGATGATCTTGTTGTCTTGCAAAACCAAACGCTTATAGACGCCGCGCGCCGGGTCACGGAACACGATGTCCTCTCGGTCGTCCCCTTCGGCAAAGTCACCGGCACTAAAGAGATCACAGCCGGTGACCTTGAGCTTGGTCGAGACTTCGCGATTGACGAAAGCGGCCTCGTCACCCTGCAAAGCCTTGGCAAGAACCTTGGCCTGATCAAAGATCGGGGCGACAAGGCCAAAGATATCGCCGTTGTGTTCAACACATTCGCCGATGGCGAAGATGTTTTCGTCCGAGGTTAGCAATTGGTCATCTACATGGATGCCGCGCCCACAGGCCAGCCCGACCTCTTGCGCGAGGGTGATATTGGGGCGAATGCCGACCGCCATGACGAGCTTGTCACAGGGAAGCTCGGTGCCATCGTCTAGCATCAGCGCTTTGACCTTGCCATTCTCGCCGATGATCTCTTTGGAATTGGCCGAGCATTTGACGGTGATGCCCTTGTCGACCAGTGCCTTGCGCAGCAAATAGCCCGCCGGTTCATCCAACTGGCGCTCCATCAGGTGTCCCATCAGATGCACCACGGTGACGTCAACACCGCGCGCCGCCATGCCTGCTGCGGCTTCAAGCCCTAGCAAACCGCCACCAATCACCACAGCCTTTTGGCCGAGGGTCAGGGACATCATGTCATGGGTGTCTTCGAGATCGCGATAGGCAATTACGCCGTCCAGATCATGGCCCGGCATCGGGATGATGAAGGGGTTCGATCCGGTGGCAAAGACCAGCTTGTCATAGGCCACTTCAGAGCCGTCATCGCCGCGCACGATCTTGGCGGCGCGGTCAACCTCGGTGACTTTGACGCCAAATTTGGTGTCGACGCCCTTTGCTTCGTACCAATCGGCATCATGGGTGACGATATCGTCATAGGTCTTTTCTCCGGACAAAACCGGGGAAAGCATAATGCGGTTGTAGGTTCCACGAGGTTCGGCGTTAAACAGGGTGACATCCCAGTCAGCTCCGGCGTCTGTGAGGTGGTCCAACACACGGCCTGCGGCCATGCCTGCACCGATGATTACAAGTTTCTGTGTCATGTTCTTACTCCGCCGCAATTGTGGTTGCAGGTTTCGCCTTTGGCTTGGGCTTGGCCCCGTGTTCGTATTCCTCAAGAAAATCGAGCACTTCCTGGCGATAGGTGTAGTAATCTGGATGTTCCAGAAGCGCCTTGCGGGTGCGCGGGCGCGGCAGGTCGACATTGGTGATTTTACCGATGGTCGCCTGTGGGCCGTTGGTCATCATCACCACGCGATCCGCCAAAAGGATGGCCTCGTCCACATCATGGGTGACGCAGATTGCGGTGACTTTGGTGCGCGACCAGACTTCCATCAGAACCTCTTGCAATTCCCAGCGCGTGAGGCTGTCGAGCATGCCGAAAGGTTCATCAAGCAAGAGCAATTTCGGCGATAGGGCAAAGGCGCGGGCGATGCCAACGCGTTGCTTCATACCGTTGGACATGGAATTGGCCGGACGATCCATCGCATCGGCCAAACCAACCCGTTCAAGGTAGTATTCCACCACGTCTTGCCGCTCCGCTTGGCTGGCTTTGGGATAGACCTTGTCGACGCCAATGGCACAGTTTTCGCGCGCGCTTAACCATGGGAAGAGGTTGGGCGATTGGAAGACAACGGCGCGTTCGGGGTCCGCCCCTTCGACGTGACGACCGTCAAGCTTGATCGCGCCCTTTGAGATGTCATTGAGGCCGGCGGCCATGGTCAAAACCGTGGATTTCCCGCAACCAGAGTGGCCAATCAGGGAGATGAATTCGCCGCGATTTATTTTGAGATTGAAATCCTCGACCACGGTCAAGGGGCCCTTGGGGGTGGGATAGATTTTGTGGAGCTGCGAGAAATCGAGAAAACGTTCGTCGATCAAACCCTTTTGCGCTTCGACCACCGCCGAAGGCACGCCGTGGATCGGGGTGACATCGGGGAGCGTCTTGGTGCCCTCAACCTTGCCCTTGATCCCGACATCCATCAGGTAGTTGGTGACCTTGGCGCGTAGGGCTTTAAACCCCTCGTCGTTGTTCATCTCGGTCCGATCACGCGGACGCGGGATGTCGACCTTGAACTCTTCCCCCAAGGTGCCGTCGGGGTTCAGAGCGATGATGCGATCGCCGACCAAAATGGCTTCGTCCACATCATTGGTGATCAAAACACAGGTCTTTTTGCTTTCATCCCAGATTTTGACGATCTCATCGGCTAGATTGGCGCGGGTCAGGGCGTCAAGCGCCGACAGCGGTTCGTCAAGCAACAGCATTTCCGGATCCATCGCCAAAGCGCGGGCGACGTTCACCCGTTGGCGCATACCGCCCGACAATTCGGCGGGGCGGCGGCTTGCCGCGTGGGATAGGCCAACCATTTTGATGTAATGGGCGACCTTTTCATCCTTTTCCGCCGTTGGCATCTTGGGAAAGACCGAGTCCAGCGCGAGGCGAATGTTACCGGCCACGGTGAGCCACGGCATCAAAGAATAGCTTTGAAAGATCACGCCGCGCTCTGGGCTTGGCTCTTTGATGGGCTTGCCTTTGAAGGTGACGTCGCCGGTGCTTGGCTGTTCCAACCCGGCCATCAGATTGACCAAAGTGGTTTTGCCGGTGCCCGAAAACCCGAGGATGACAAGGAATTCACCGTCTTTGATGTCGAGATTGATGTCGTTGAGCACTTTGGTGAAATGCGTGCCTTCACCAAAGCCTTTGTTGACGTGTTCGAACTTGAGAATGCTCTCTTGCGTGGTCATGGGGATCACCGGTTGTTCGAGAAGGTAAAGAGCGATTGCAGGGCATACATCACGCGATCAAGAAGGAAGCCGATGATGCCGATGGTCAGAACCGCAACGATGATCTTGGCGAGGGATTGCGAGGAACCATTTTGGAATTCATCCCAGACGAATTTGCCCAGACCGGGGTTTTGAGCCAGCATTTCGGCGGCAATTAGAACCATCCAACCCACACCCAAGGACAGTCGCAGGCCAGTGAAGATCAGCGGCAAAGCCGAGGGGAGAACCAGCTTGGTGATCTTGGTCCAGGTGTTCATTTTCAGAACTTTGGAAACCGAGACGAGGTCTTTGTCGATGCTTGCAACGCCCAAGGCGGTGTTGATCAATGTTGGCCAGAGCGAGCAGAGCGTCACGGTGATCGCCGAGACGAGGAAGGATTTGGAGAACAACCCGTCATTGGTGGCATACATGGCCGAGACGACCATGGTCACGATGGGGAGCCACGCGAGGGGCGAGACCGGCTTGAAGATTTGCACAAGCGGGTTGATCGCGGCGTTGGCACTTGGCGACAGACCAGCAAGAATGCCGAGCGGAATGGCGATGGCCGAAGCGATCAGGAAACCAAAGAAGACGGTTTTGATCGAAGTCCAGATCTGTTCGTAATAACTTGGCGATCCGGTATAGGGGATGTCTTTGACTTTTTCAGGTTTGCCTTGGGCGATGAAGCGTTCGTTGCGGGTTGCGACGCGCTCTTCGTGTTTGGCTTTCTTTTCAGCCTTGGCAATGGCGTCCTGATGCAGGTTGACGGTTTCGGTCCAGACGGCGGCGGGGCCGGGGATGGCACCGAGGGAGGTTTGAACTTGGGGTGCCAGAGTGGCCCAGAGCAGCAGGAACCCGGTGATTGCCAGCAAAGGCACGCCGAGAAGACGCCAGATTTCTTTGTATTGCGCGCGCGGGTTGTCACCGGCGGCGGCTTTGAGGATCGGCGTGATCCAGGCCAGTCCAAGGACCTGAAACCATTTGTCGGCGGCATTGATGCGGGTGAAAAGACGGGCGCGGCGGGCTTCGCGCTCGGCGTCGATGTTGAGGCTGTCTGGGTCGATGGCAGTCATCAGGAATGTCCTTGGGTGGATTGGGGTGGACGGGGGTGACGCTTGTGCGATGCACGTCGCCCCACCCGCCGTCCCATTTGGCGTTTGGGTGAAACGCGGCTGCTTAGCCTTCGATGTCGGATCCGACGACGCGTTGATCAGCTTTCAGGCCAATCGGCAGGCTGTCGAGATAAGCGTTCGGGGCTTTGCCGTCATAGGCGATGCCGTCGATGATATCCTCGGATGGGGTCGGGGCTTTGTAGCCATCGCTGTCCCATGGGAAGTCCGCTTCGCTTACGAGACCTTCTTCGACCAGAAGCTTGGCAGCCTCCAGATAGATTTCAGGCTTGTAAACCGACTTGGCCACTTCGTCGTACCAGCTATCGGATTTCGCCTCAGGGATCTGACCCCAGCGACGCATTTGTGTCAGGTACCAGATGGCATCCGAATAGAACGGGTAGGTGGCGTTGTAGCGGAAGAATACATTGAAATCAGGCACTTCACGCTTATCGCCCTTTTCGTACTCAAACGTGCCGGTCATCGAGGCGGCGATCACTTCGGGGTCGGCACCCACATAATCCGGGCGGCTGAGAATTTCCACGGCTTCTTCGCGGTTGGCGTTGTCGTTTTCATCCAACCACTGGGCCGCGCGGATCAACGCTTTGACGACAGCAAGCGTGGTGTTTGGATTTTCTTCGGCGAATTCTGCGGTGATGCCAAAGACCTTCTCAGGGTTGTTCTTCCACAGCTCATAGTCGGTGATCACCGGAACACCGATGCCTTTGAATACGGCCTGTTGGTTCCAAGGCTCACCCACGCAATAGCCGTCGATGGTGCCAGCTTCGAGCGTAGCAGGCATCTGGGGCGGAGGGGTTACAGAGAGGAACGCCTCGGCATTGATCTGGCCGGTGACGTTTTCGGGGCTGTAGTAACCGGGGTTGATGCCACCCGCGGCCAACCAGTAGCGCAATTCGTAGTTATGGGTCGAAACCGGGAAAACCATGCCCATGTTAAAGGGCTTGCCTTTGGCCTGATAGCTTTCGATCACTGGCTTGAGGTGGCTCGCCGAAATCGGGTGCTGAATTTTGCCATCGGCGTCGGTGGGGAGATCAGGTTTGATCATTTCCCAAACGTCGTTCGACAGCGTGATGCCATTGCCGTTTAGGTCCATCGAGAAAGGCGTAATAATGTGGGCCTCGGTGCCATACCCGATGGTCGCGGCCAAAGGTTGACCGGCCAGCATATGCGCGCCGTCCAGTGTTCCGTCGATCACACCATCCAAAAGCACTTTCCAGTTGGCTTGCGCTTCGAGGGTGACGAACAGGCCTTCGTCGTCAAAAAATCCTTGCTCATAAGCGACGGCCAGTGGGGCCATGTCGGTCAGTTTGATGAAGCCAAAAGTCAGCTCATCCTTCTCCAGCTCGAGCATCTCGGCAAAAGCGGGGGTGGTGAGGGCAGTTGTGGCTGCTAGTGCGCAGAACAGCTTTTTCATCAGGGTCAGGTCCTTTGTTAGGTTGGTTTCGGGGAGGGCCGAAACAAAGAAAGCCGCAGACAAGTGCCAAGGGAGGATGGCATCCTGTCGAGCGGCTTTGCTCTTGTTCTCCAGAGGCCATCGGTGCCTCTGGTGAATTCTGATTAGACAGCGTCGTTGCTATCTTGGTTCAAGTATGGGCTTTGCTTTGCTGCGTTTGCAAAAAGGTTCGTTAAGAATGCCGCATTGCAGCGTGCGGGTTAGATAAACTGCCTATTTTTTAATCTCGTTGTTTTGGATGGGTCAAAAATTGAGCCGTCGAAGAAGCGGTCAGGCGGTAGAAACAGCGTGCCCGATTCTGAGGCGACGGCGACCGAGGCAGCATTTGCACCTTCTAATTTGGAGGAGGCACCGGGGAGATCTTTGCAAACACCACGCAGAGCGGCTCGATAGATATCCGATCTGAACACCGTGCTTGCCGCTTGGGCGGCGTGGCTTTGATCAAGGCCAATACGCAAGGCCAGTTGGACCGCGATCCATTGGGCTTGGCTGCGCCAGGGGAAGTTTGCGGCACCGGTGTGAAAGTCGACAAATTCGTCCGCGTGTCTCTGGACCCCATTGGGGGTGACGGTAAACGTGCCCGAGAGCGCGCGGTCGATGATCTCGGCGGGCCGGTCGAGATAGGCTTTGCGCGCCAAAAGCTCGGCGGTCAAAAGTCGTGATCCCGGATCGGACAACCATTGGCAGGCGCGCCAGATGGCGCGGATAAGACGCTGTGCGAGGTCGGTTTCGGTGTCGGCCCAATTGCGCCGCACCGCCAGAACCTTTTCCGGCGCCCGTTGCCAGATCGCCGAGCTGGGGAGCAACAGCGAGCCTTGGCTTTGGTCGACCGAAATCGACCCCCATGGCTCTCCGACACAAAAGGCATCGACCTCTTTGGCGGCAAGCGCATCGGCCATCAGGGCCGGGGGTACGGTTTTGATGTCGACATGATCCGGCGCAGGAAGCCCGAGCGCATTGAGCCAATAGAACAACAGCTGGGCATGCATCGAAAACGGAAAGGGCACCCCGATTTTGAGCGGTGTGGTGCGTCCGGCGGTGAGGGCGTGCCCGGCTTTGGTCGCGTCAGTGAAATCGAAATCATGCCCCTGATCAACGAGATGATCGGCCAGATCTTTGCCAACCCCAATGACATTACCATTTATCGACGTGACCATGATCGCATCTAGCGCCATGCCGGCATTGCCAAGTCCAAGCGCCGCGGCGACCGGCACGGGCGCAAGCATATGGGCGGCGTCTACCTGACCAAAGCTCAGCATGTCACGCAGGCTTGACCAAGAGGGCGCGCGTTTCAGATCAAGCGTCAGCCCCTCCTGAGACGCAAAGCCCATTTCCTGCGCCACGATAAGTGGCGCGGCGTCGACAAGCGGGATGAACCCGAGCGAAAGCGTGGTGTTTCTCATGACAACAACCCCGCAGCGGTCACAAGCGCCTCGGCGACATCGGCCATGCGTCTGTTTTGATCCATGGCGGTTTTGCGCAACAAGGCATAGGCTTCGTCTTCGGTAACGCCGCGGGCTTTCATGATCATGCCCTTGGCGCGGTCGATGACTTTGCGTTCTTCTAGGGCGCGTTTTGTTTCGGCCAATTCCGCCCGCATCCTTTGGAAGAGACGAAAGCGGGCGATGGCCGCTTCGAGCACCGGGGTAACGCGCTCAGGTTGCATGCCGCCAACCACATAGGCCGAGACACCGGCCTCGATAGCGGCGGCGGATAGGCCCTCTTGGCTTTGATCAACAAACATCGCAACGGCGCGGTCCTGGGGGCCGGAGGCCAGCGCCAGCTCTTCCAGCATATCGCGCGACGGGTTTTCGATGTCGATGAGCACGACATCGGGATTGTGTTGGTGGATTTGCCGGGCAAGGCCGGTGGTTTCCGAAATAACACGAATATCATGATCCCCGGCAGCGCGCAGGCTGTCGATGATTTGTAGGGCGCGGTCGCGGTCGGCTTCGACCACGACGATAGAGAGCGTATTTGGCATGAGGGATGAACACCGCGCCGGTGTTCGGATGTAAAGCTGCATTGCAGCATTATTAAGCGCCTCGATGGTGTTCGCTTAATTTTTCGGCAAGCGGGTATTTTTTGGGCATTTTCGGTTTAACGCAAACTCGCACAATTTCGAACATTTTGCTTTCCAATTTTTGCCATTTGTGGCATTTGTACGGTGTTAGCCAAAGGAGACCGCCATGCAGGCCAGCGATAAACAGATTGCAGATATTTTTGTTATTGGCGGCGGCATCAATGGTGTCGGTATCGCGCGGGACGCGGTTGGGCGCGGGATGACCGTTAAACTGGCGGAAATGAACGACTTGGCCTCGGCAACCTCCTCTGCCTCGACGAAACTGTTCCATGGTGGTTTGCGCTATCTGGAGTTTTTTAAGGTCCGGCTGGTTCGCGAGGCCCTTATCGAGCGCGAAGAGCTTTTGCGCGCCACGCCGCATATCAGCTGGCCGATGCGGTTTGTGCTCCCGTACCACAAGGACATGCGGTTTGAATCCGACACGCCGACGTCGCGGCTTTTGACGCTTTTCATGCCGTGGATGAAGGGGCGGCGCCCGGCGTGGCTAATTCGGATGGGCCTGTTCATGTATGATCATCTGGGGGGGCGCAAAATCCTACCGGGCACCAAAACCTTGTCGCTGCCTTGCACTGACGAAGGGCGCCCCATCGCTGATCGCTTTGAGCTGGCCTATGAATACTCTGATTGCTGGGTGCAGGATGCGCGGTTGGTTGTTCTCAACGCCCGCGACGCCGAGGCGCGAGGTGCCCAGATTATGGTCCAAACCAAGGTGACGTCGGCACGCCGCGAAGATGGCATTTGGGTAATTGAAACCACAGACCAAAACAGCGGTGAAACACGCGAACATCGGGCCAAGGTTTTGGTAAACGCCGGTGGCCCGTGGGTTGGTCAGGTCTTGCAAGAAACGCTTCGGCTCAATTCGCGCGAAGGGGTCCGCCTTGTGCGCGGAAGCCATATCGTCACCCGCAAGCTTTATGATCACGACAAATGCTACTTCTTTCAAGGCACCGATGGACGCATCATTTTCGCGATCCCCTATGAGCAGGATTTCACCCTCATTGGCACCACGGATTCCGAACATGAAAACCTTGAGGATCGTCCGACCTGTACCGACGAAGAGCGCGATTACCTGATTGATTTCGCCAATAGCTACTTCAAAAACGATCTGAGCGCCGAGGATGTGGTTTGGACCTATTCCGGCGTGCGCCCACTTTATGATGACGGGGCCAGCAGCGCGACAGCGGCGACGCGGGACTATGTTATAAAGGTCGATGACACCGGCGGTGCCCCGGTTTTGCACGTCTTTGGCGGCAAGATCACCACCTATCGGCGGCTGGCTGAGAACGCGATTGCCAAGCTTGTCCCGTATTTCGATGGCATGGAAAGCGACTGGACCGCCGGTGTGCCGCTTCCCGGCGGAAACTTCCCGGTTGAAGAGGTTGAGGCGCGCATCGCCAAGCTGACGCAGGACTATCCGTTCTTGTCTTTCAAAGATGCACAGCGCCTATTCCGCGCATACGGCACCGAGGTCCGCGACATCCTAGGCCAAGCCCGCAATTCCGAGGATTTGGGGCGTGATTTCGGCGCGGGCCTGCGCGAGGCAGAAGTCATTTGGCTGATGGATCGAGAATACGCCACGCGGGCCGAGGACGTTGTATGGCGGCGCGGCAAGCTGGGGCTGCATCTTGATCAATCCCAGATCGACGCGCTTGAGGGGTGGATGCAAACCCGGCGGTCGTCCAAAGCCGCCTAAACTGCGCCTTGACCATTTGACACAGTTGATTGGCGGGGTGGTGTGCTTACCTATTGAAAAAGAGGTATCAAATGCGCCCATCCCGCCAAACTGCCTATTCCTATCGAAACGACGCACAAGTCCCGGCCTATGACGACGGCTATGTGCTTTTGGTGATGGATGGCGATTGCGCATTGTGTTCGGCGTCGGCCCGGCGGGTTGCGCAGTGGGATAGGGATGACCGGGTTCGGATTACCACGGCCCAATCGCCGCTTGGTGCGGGGCTTATGCGCCACTATGGGATTGATCCCGATGACCCGCAAAGCTGGCTCTTGGTGATGAACGGTCACGGCTATGGCTCGCTTGAGGGGATATTGCGGGTTCTGCCGATTTTGCATCCTGCCTTTAAGGCATTGGTGGTGTTTAGGTTGCTACCCTTGCGGCTTCAGGATTGGCTTTATGCGCGTGTCGCCCTCAATCGCTATGCGTGGTTTGGTCGGGGCGATCTCTGTGCGTTGCCGGATCCAGAATTGCGGAGGCGGGTGTTGAGCGAATGACAGTCTATAGCAAATGGCTTGGTGATCAGTTTGATGATCTGCCCGATGCCTGTCAGGACCTGCACGCAGGGTACGGGCGTTTTGCCGGGCGCATCACGGTGAGCTACGCGCCGTTACCCTTTGTTGCGAAACTGGGGCGTTTGTTTGGGTTTGCCCCGGCTGCGGATGATGTCGCGCTTGTCTTTGAGGCGCGCCAAGACGCGGGGCGCGATCATTGGCGTCGGATGGTTGGCGACACGCCGATGGAATCCGAACTTTGGGTCACGACCGATGGATTGTTGGCCGAAAAGCTTGGGCCGGTCACGGTGACCATGCGCCCAATCCTTCAGGGGCGGCAACTCATCCTACGTGTGGCCAATTTTCATTTCGGCCGTTTGGCGATCCCCGGTTGGCTTCAGCCCAAGATTGAGGCCACCGAATTTGCCGAAGCAGGCCGGTACCGGTTTGAGGTTACGATCCGACTGCCGATGATCGGGGCGCAGATCGTGCATTATTCCGGCTGGCTCGACACGCTTACGGCCCTACCAGACATTGCGCCGGATCGGGCAACGGGCTCATCAGCCGTTCAGGCCCGCTAAGCAGCGGTTTTCGGCGACCATGCATTCCAGCAAGGCTGAGGGGTGCCAAAGAAAACTGTCTTCCTGCGAAAACCTGAGGATGTCGGAGAGGATTTTGTGCAATCCAACGGTTTCGGCATAGTGCATCGGCCCGCCACGCCAGCGCGGAAAGCCGTAGCCGTTCAACATCGTTACATCTATGTCCAAGGGGCGCAAGGCGATGCCGTCTTCCAGAATTTTGAACGCTTCGTTGATCATCGCGGCCATATAGCGGTCAATGATCTCTTGCTCGTCCAGCGGTCGTGCCGTGATCCCTTTGGCTTTGCGCTCTTGATCAAGGAGTGCGGTCACATCGGGGTTGGGAACCGGGTCACCATCAGAATAGACATAATAGCCGCGCCCGGTCTTGCGACCAAAATGACCCGCTTCGCATAGGGCGTCGGCGAATTGCGCATAGGTTTCGCGCGGATCGCGCGTGGCAGCATGGCGTTTGCGATTGGCCCAGGCAATATCAAGCCCCGAAAGGTCGCCTACCGCAAAGGGACCCATAGCAAGCCCAAAGCCAACAAGCGCGCGGTCGACGTCATAGGGGCTGGCCCCGGCCAAAACGGCCCCCTCAAGCGCTTTGCGATAATGGCTCAGAATGCGATTGCCAATAAACCCGTCACAGACCCCAGCGCGCACAGCGATCTTGCCGAGCCGTTTAGCCAGCGCAAAGCCCGTGGCGATAACCTCGGGGTCGGTATTGTCGGCCACGACCACTTCGAGCAGGCGCATCACATGCGCTGGGCTAAAAAAGTGCAGCCCGATCACGTCATTGGGGCGCGAAGTCAGCTTGGCAATGTCATTGATATCAAGATACGAGGTGTTGGTGGCCAAAATGGCACCGGGTTTGCACACTGAATCCAGCCGCGAAAACACATCCTGTTTAACATCTGCGCTTTCAAAAACCGCTTCGATCACCAAATCGGCGCTGGCCAAGGTTTTATACTCTGTCTCGGCGCTGAAACGTTCCTCCAGGATCATATCGCGTTTTTCAGCGCTGAGCTTGCCGCGTTTAACTGCACCCTCCAGAATTCTGCCTACCGTCTCGAACCCTTTGGCGGCAGAGTCTCTATCGCGTTCAATCATCGTCACGTTTAACCCGGCCATCACAGCGCTGGCGGCGATGCCCGCCCCCATCGTGCCGCCCCCAATCACACCGATATCTGCAACGCAACGTGGGATAATGTTGACCAATTCGGGGAGCTTGCCGACTTTGCGTTCGGCAAAAAATGCGTGGATCATGGCGGCGCGTTGGTCGCCGCCCATCAGGTCAAGAAACAGGCTGCGTTCATAGGCCAATCCGTCGTCAAAGGGCTTGGTTAAAGTGGCTTCGACGGCCTCAATCGCCTTTTGCGGGGCAATTTGGCCGCGTGCAGATTTGGCAAGCTTTGCACGCGTGTTGGCATAAAGTTCGGCTGTTCCAGGATCCGGGGCAAGGGCGCGGGTTGGGCGCAAGGGCATGTGTTTATCAAGAACATCTTTGGCAAAGTCCAAACCGGCTTCGCGCATCGGGCAGTCGGGGGTAATCCGGTCAATTAACCCGCCTTCAAACGCCTCTTGGGCGGTGATCGGTTCGCCAGAGGTGATCATGTTCAAGGTCATTTCAATCGAAACCAAGCGCGGCAACCGCTGGGTGCCACCGGCACCGGGAAGCAGACCGAGTGAAACTTCGGGCAAGCCGAACTTTGCGCTGGTCGGCGCAACGCGGTAATGGGCCCCCATCGCGACCTCAAGCCCGCCACCAAGCACCGTACCGTGACAGGCGACAATGACAGGTTTGGGCGCGGCTTCGATTTCGTTGATCAGATCGGGTAGAAAAGGTTCTTTGGGTGGCTGGCCAAATTCATGGATATCAGCCCCGGCGATGAAACTACGCCCCTCGCCAAAGATAACAATCGCGCTGATGTCATCATCTTCGATGGCTTGGTGCAAACACGTTTGGAGCCCGTGACGCACAGCATGAGACAAGGCATTGACCGGGGGATTGTCGATGGCAATCAGCGCAACATGAACCTGCCGGGCAAGTGTGACTGGTTGCTGCATGTCATGTCCTCCTTATGATATACCTGACCGATTGGTCGGTTATACTTTTAGGAAACGTAGATAATCAATACAGACAACGAATGTTTGCGACGAAACGTCTTCGCCAAATAGGGGGAAATTTGTGTCCGTTTCGTCTGATTTGGGGCTTTACCCGCGCGCTTAGGCAGTCGAAACTGCGCTAAAATTCAAATGTAGGGCGCTAACATCATGGGCGAGACTGTTCTGTCAACGACTTCCTGTACCTTGGGGGAGGGGCCTTTGTGGCATCCGGGTCGCCAAAGCTTGTTTTGGTTTGATATTATCGGGCACCGGCTTTTTGAACATGACGGTACCGACCAGCGCGAATGGTCATTTGATCGTGCGGTGTCGGCGGCCGGGTGGATCGACGGCACCCGTTTGATGATTGCCTCAGAACGTGATCTGTTTGTCTTTGACGTAGATGCCGGAACGCAAACCCATGTGGTCGATCTTGAAGCGGACAATCCGGCTAACCGGTCCAATGATGGGCGCGCGGACCCCAAAGGCGGGTTTTGGATCGGCACGATGGGGTACAAGTGCGAACCGGGCGCAGGGGCGATTTATAGGTATTTCAAAGGCGAGCTGCGCAAGCTTTTTGACGGTATTTCAATCACCAATGCCATCTGTTTTTCACCCGATGCGCGCTATGCTTATTTCACCGACACACCCACTAAAATGATTCAGCGGGTTGCGCTGGATGAGGATGGCTGGCCCATTGGTGGCGCGGAGCCTTGGCTTGATCTGTCATCCGAAGGTGTGAACCCGGATGGGGCTGTTATTGATGCCGCTGGCAACTTTTGGAATGCGCAATGGGGTGCGTCGCGGGTGGCCTGCTATAGTCCCGAGGGCGCGTTTATCGAGGCGGTAGAGTTTCCTGCCCTGCAAATCAGTTGCCCATGCTTTGGCGGCCCCGATCTTGAGACCCTATTTGCAACTTCGGCGGCCACTGGGTTGGGGGACGAAGATCCGCTGCGTGGCCAAACCTTTGTGAAACAGGTGAGCGCACGCGGGCAGGCCGAACATCAGGTAATTTTGTGAACGGACCAACCCCGGACCCAAGTGACGCGCCGCGCCCCGGTGAAACGGTGCTTGACGCAGACATCCTCGAGCAGGCCAGCTTGCAGTTTATCGGGCATCTTCGCACGCCTTTTGCCACCCGCAATGATTGCCCGCGACAGGGTGATCCGGCCCATGGTCCGGACTGTCAGGTTGTTGTCGAACCGCGCTTTGAACCGGCGTTGCAGGGGGTGGAACCGGGAATGCGGCTTGAGCTGCTTTATTGGTTGGATCGGGCGCGGCGCGATTTGCTTACGCAAAGCCCGAAGTCGAATGGTGAAACGCGTGGCACCTTTGCCTTGCGTTCGCCCGTGCGGCCCAATCCGATTGGCACCTCGGTGGTTGAATTTATCGCGCGTGATGGCGCGACCTTAACGGTGCGTGGTCTTGATTGCCTCGACGGCACACCGCTTTTGGATATCAAACCGGACCGTCGCAGCTATTGCATTCAGGTCCCACCAAAACCTTAGGCGAAAAGCGCACCGTATTCTTGGCGTAGCGTGTTCTTTTGCACTTTGCCCATCGTGTTGCGCGGCAACGCTTCGACGGTGATGAACCGACGCGGGTGTTTGAAGCGGGCCAAACTGTTGCTGACGGCGCTTTGTACCGCGTCAAGATCGGGTGGCCCATCGGGTCCCGCCACCAAAACCGCCACCGGCGTTTCGCCAAATTCGGGATGGGGCACGCCGATCACGGCGCTTTCCAACACACCGGGTTGATCATCCAGAAGGCTTTCGATTTCTTTGGGATAGATGTTGTAGCCACCCGAAATAATCAGGTCCTTGTTGCGACCAACAATGGTGACGTAGCCGTCTTGTTCCTGCACCGCGAGGTCGCCGGTGATAAAGAACCCATCGGGGCGCAGTTCTTCGGCGGTCTTTTCTGGCATCTGCCAATAGCCTTTGAACACATTGGGCCCGCGTACTTCTAAGACGCCGATTTCCCCAGGCTGCAATTCAACGCCATCGGGGCCACAGACTTTGACATCGACCCCCGGTAGCGGGAGGCCAACCGTTCCGGCGCGACGATCCCCGGCATAGGGGTTTGAGGTGTTCATATTGGTTTCGGTCATCCCATAGCGTTCCAGAATGCGGTGACCGGTGCGGGCCTCAAAACTGCGATGGGTTTCCGCCAAAAGCGGGGCCGATCCAGAGATGAACAGGCGCATATTGCCAGTGACAACTTGGGTAAAGCGCGGATTGTCGAGCAAACGCGTGTAAAAGGTCGGCACCCCCATCAGGCTTGTAGCCTTGGGCATATGATCGATTAGGGCATCTGGATCGAGTTTCGGGAAAAACACCATCGAGGCCCCGGCGGCCAGAATAACATTGGTGGCCACAAACAACCCATGGGTATGGAAAATTGGCAGCGCATGGAGCAACACATCCGAGGCGGTGAACTGCCAAAGATCCACAAGCGTCAGCGCGTTGGACAACAGGTTATTCTGAGTCAGCATCGCGCCTTTGGAGCGGCCCGTGGTGCCAGAGGTGTAGAGAAAGGCGGCGATGTCATCGCCTTGGCGCGGTTCGGTTTTGAACATGCCGCCAGCGGCATTGGCCTGCGCGGTCAGGGTGCCGGTTTGGCCTAGGCTGGCAATCTCGGCACCGCACTTACCTGCGA
This sequence comes from Pelagimonas sp., assembly GCF_058892305.1. Lineage (NCBI taxonomy): Bacteria > Pseudomonadati > Pseudomonadota > Alphaproteobacteria > Rhodobacterales > Roseobacteraceae > Pelagimonas > Pelagimonas sp. The sequence continues at coordinate 52,381 of NZ_JBZXVN010000044.1, read as the reverse complement.
TTGGGCGAAAGGTGTCGATGTGATCTGGGTCACAAACCAAAAGCCGCGCGCCGCTGTTTTGCACAAAATACCCAAGCTCATCGCCCGTATAGCCGGTGTTGAGCGGCAAAAAGATGATCCCGGCTTGAATGCAACCAAAGATCAGCGCCAAGGCGTCGGGGCTTTTGCCAACCTGAATGGCGACGCGATCACCGGGGGCGATGTTGTTGTCCGATAGCGCCTGAGCGAATTGGCCGGCGCGTTTGGCAAATTGCGCATAAGAGATCGAGCCGCCATCAGGCAGATGCAAAAAAACCGCATCGCTGTCCGCGTGTTTTCCCAACAAACTGTCATGAAGCAGATTGGTCATGTCTCTTTCCCCTGTGGCCATGCTGGGATTAGGGTTTAGCCTCTGATGTGTCAGAGACAAGGTCGAGCTGCTCGAACTCGCGATATGTCGCGCTCCAAACCGCCGGAAGCTGGGCCAAAAGTGGTGGCAACTCCCCGTGTGACTCCCTTGCGGCTGTCTGAATATCGCGGAACAGCAAGTTCAGACGGTTGGCACCAAACACGCCTGCGGATCCGGCCATACGGTGAGCCTCTTGGCCCAATTCATGGAGGTTATCAGGTTGAGGGTGTGTGAAAGTCATCAAAAAATCAGACACTTCGGTGCTGAATTTTGTTAAAAGATCAAGCGCGCGCGCCCGCGGTAGTTCTTCGAGTAACTCATTAAGCAGGTCGTGATTGATCAGGTCATCGGATAGGGGAAGGCCAGAAACAAACACGTTTTGGGCCGTCATCGCATCCGTCAAGGCTTGACGCAACGTGGCCCTCGTCAAAGGTTTGACAAGAACCGCATTCATACCAGCGCCGATAAAACGGGCGGCTTCGGTCGGGAGCGCATGGGCGGTGGTCGCGATGATCGGGGTTTCAGAGTCGCTTTGGCGAATGTGGCCTGTGGCTGTGATCCCATCCATACCAGGCATGGAGATATCCATCAAAATCGCCCCAAAACCACCGGTTTGCGCCTTTGCAACACCCTCGGCACCGTCGACCGCCTCGGTCACGTTATGACCGTCTTTTTCCAGCAACTGACGGGCAACCATGCGGTTGGTTGGATTGTCTTCGACCAATAGCACAGCCATTGGGGCTGGGGCGTCGGGCATTGCGTCTTTGCTGGAATCGGCCATTTGCACGACTGGTTTGTCGGTGCCGGCGGTCGCGGGTCTTGCCATTGGCAATCGTATCCAAAAGACGCTGCCGTCCCCCAGTTCGCTTTCCGCCCCCAATTTCCCGCCCAAAGCCGTCACCAAGCGTTGCGAAATTCCAAGCCCGAGACCCGTGCCGGAATTGCTTCGGGCGTATGAGCTGTCGATGGTGACGAAATCGCCAAACACCCGGTCCAGATCGGCCTGTGAGATGCCCAAACCGGTGTCGATCACCCGAATTTCGACCTCATCCAGCCCGTGATGACATTCGGCCTCGACAATCACTTGGCCGTTTTCGGTGAATTTGATGGCGTTGCCGACGAGGTTCAAAAGCACCTGACGAAGGCGGTTAGGATCGCTGTAGGCGTCATGCAGTTCCGGCTGCATAGGAGAGAGGATCAAATCAATCCCACGGGCCTTGGCGCGGGCGCGTTGACCGTCGAGGATATCCTGAAGAAGCTCGATCAGATCAAAGGATTGATTTTGCATGCTCATCTTGCCCGCATCCAAACGCGTGATGTCCAAGACGTCATTCACATGGCTCAACAAAATCTGACCGGACTTACGCATGACGCGAAGGTAATGGCGGTCTTCCTCAGGAAGGTGGTCCGGCTCAAAAAGGTCAAGCGTCCCCAACAGCCCGTTAAGCGGGGTGCGCATCTCATGGCTCATCACCGCCAACAAATCTGCCTTTTGTTTTTCACCGGCGATGGCGCGGTCGCGGGCATCGCGCATGGCTTCTTCGGCGCGGACACGGTTTGAAATATCGCGGATGAAACTGACGAAAATCTCACCATCGCGGCTATCGGTCCTGGCCAGGGTCAAATCGACCGGAAAGATCCGGCCCTCTTGGTCTTGCGCCTCAAGCTGGACGATGCCGGGGCCAACCAAACGCCCGGTGGCGTTGTGTTGTAAACGTGAAAGACCGTCGCGGTGGTACTGGGACAACCCTTCTTTGTGCAAGGCGCGAGAGTCCTTGGGAATGATCAGGTCAATGATTTCTGTTCCAAGCGCCACTTCTCGTGGATACCCGAACATGTCTTCGGCCGCGCCGTTGTATTCGACAATGCGTCCCTTGCGGTCGGTCACCACAACGGCATCTTGCGCAGTGGCAATAATGGCTTCCATGCGCTCGCTGATTTCCAAGTTGGTTTGGGCATCTTGTTCACGAATCTGGGCCAATCGAAACATCGCCATCACGACAATAATCAACACCGTCACCAACGCGATTGTCAGGATCGCAATCCGGCTTAGGGTTTGCGAGATGCTGTTGCGTTGAATGGTGCGGATTTCGGCAAAAATAGCGATCCCAGCCAATGCTATATTGCGTGTCGCACTCCTTGCGGCGCTGGCATCACGCGCGAACTCTGGCAAAGACTGCTCAAAGCTATTGTCTTGCGCATCTATGATTGCCACCCACTTCGTCAAAAATTGATCAACATGATTGAGGTTCTCAAGCACCCGAGGTTGGCCTTGAAGCGGTTCGAATGTCGGGCTGTTCCGAAGCGTGTCAATACGGCTATAAAACACGTCAAACCGCGTTTGAAGCGCGCCCGTATGGGGCGCTTCTTTGTGCAATGCCTCATGCGCTGCCAGTTCCAGGGCCAAGGCCTCGGTCTCGCATTGGCCCAGAAACCACTGAACATTGTCCGACGTCGCATAGGCCAGGCGTTCCAGCTGTTTGCGCACATCCATGACCAATAGCAAAATGATCGTGATAAACAGAATGACAATAACAGCCGTCAGGCCGCGCCTCATTCGTCCGGTTTCACCGGTGTCATTCTCAGCTTTGTTAATCACGGTGTTACTGCCTCACATCACGCCTGTGAGGCAGCTTAGCGCTCTACCTCGATACGGTCCATTTGCCAAATGCTTCGCGAGAAATAGACTTCGCTGCGGTATTGGGCGGATTGATCATAGGGGAAGACAACCCACAAGGGGCCTTTGTCGCGCACCGACATCGGTTCTCCGTTGCGTTCGTAGGCAATCAGAGCTGCGCCAGATTCGGCATCCTCATACGGGATATCAATGAAATACTCATTCAGCGCGGACGCCCCAATATTTCCACCAACGGCCCCGAGATGGCGCAACAGGGTCCCCAACCGGACCCCTGCGAACCGCTGTGTCCCCTCGGTCCAGATCGTAGAGGTTTCCAACTCTGTACGCTCAAGCGTCTGAAGCATTTCCAAATCAAATGCGGCGGTGTCCCCGACGTTTGTCAGCTCAATCTCGCCCGATACGGTCAAGACGACATCGCCAGAGGGGGAGGGAAGTGTATCTGCCACAAGAATGGAGGTTGAACTTACCAACCATAATACGCTCAGAAGGCCGAACAAAAGTTGTGATTGGCGAATCATATTGCGTTTCTTTCGTCAAAATCAAAGTGAGCGGATTGTGGTCCGCATTCGAATTTCTTGGTAAGAGCAGCCGGATACCTGTTGCTCTCTTTCGTATAGGCTGGCAGGCTATCGGTGTGGTAAGTCAAGGCTTTGCCCCTTGCCACTTTGTTAACGGAACATATGTTATTCTTAAGATGTAAGAGTAGCAGAATCGCGGCCGTGTGGCCCGGAACGGAAATTGCTGTATGCGTATCTTGGTGGCAGATGACCATGATCTTGTTCGCGACACCATTGCGGCCTTTTTGACGGGTGAAGAGATCAAAGAGGTGGTGACTGTGTCGACGTTGGATGAGGCGGTGCAATCGGCCAATGACACCGGTAGTTTCGATCTGGTTTTGCTAGACTACAATATGCCTGGCATGAACGGCCTCGAAGGATTGAGCCGGATGAAAGACGCCAATGACGGGCGTCCGGTCGCGATTATCTCGGGGAGCGCTTCGCGAGAGGTGGCAGATGCGGCACTCAAGGCCGGAGCCCAGGGGTTTATTCCCAAAACGCTTAGCGCCAAGTCGCTTTTGACAGCGGCGCGTTTCATGGCGGCGGGCGAAATCTATGCGCCGGTTGAATTCATGCAGCAAAAGCCTGACGATGAAACCGGAACGCTGACGCGGCGCGAATTGGATGTGCTTCGCGGAATCTGCGAAGCCAAGGCCAACAAGGAAATTGCCCGCGACCTTGACCTTCAGGAGGTCACCGTCAAACTGCATGTCAAAACCCTAAGCCGCAAGCTTGGTGCACGCAACCGAACCCATGTTGCGATGATTGCCCGCGACAAAGGTTTGGCCTGACGCGTCTGATTTCTGTGGTTTCTCACCCCGAAATTCGCTAGAATTCGAAAAAATACGAATACTGGCGAAAATGGAGGGGAAGAATGGGGTTCATTCTCGCAATTGATCAAGGAACAACGTCCAGCCGGGCAATTGTGTTTGATGATAAGCTAAACATCGTCACATCGGCGCAAGAAGAGTTCGCGCAACATTTTCCCGATTCCGGGTGGGTGGAACATGCCTGCGTGGATCTTTGGACAACCACCCTGTCGACATGTCGCGCTGCGATCGACAAGGCCGGTATTTCCGCCACGGACATCGCCGCGATTGGTATAACCAATCAACGCGAGACAACCTTGGTTTGGGATCGCAAAACCGGCGAACCCATCCACAACGCCATTGTTTGGCAAGACCGTCGCACGTCGGAGATGTGCCAGCGTCTCAAGGCCGATGGTCACGAAGAGATGGTGACCAAACGCACCGGATTGCTTCTTGACCCATATTTCAGCGGCACCAAATTGGCTTGGTTGCTAGACACGGTTGACGGCGCACGGGCTCGGGCCGAGGCGGGCGAACTGGTTTTCGGCACGGTGGATAGCTGGCTCATCTGGCATCTCACCGGCGGCAAACGCCATGTCACCGACGCCACCAATGCGGCGCGGACGTTGCTCTATGATATCATCAAGGGCGAATGGTCGTCCGAGATTTGCGACTTGCTCAACATCCCCATGGCGATGCTGCCCGAGGTTTTGGATTGTGACGCTGATTTTGGCGTGGCCGATGCTGAACATCTTGGTGCCGCGATCCCAATTCTTGGCGTCGCAGGTGATCAGCAAGCCGCAACAATCGGCCAGGCCTGTTTCCAGCCTGGTATGTTGAAATCGACCTATGGCACCGGCTGTTTTGCTTTGCTCAACACCGGCGACACCCCGGTCATGTCCAAAAACCGCCTTTTGACCACCATCGCCTATCAGCTTGACGGCAAACCGACCTATGCCCTCGAAGGGTCAATCTTTGTCGCCGGGGCGGTGGTTCAATGGTTGCGTGACGGTCTCAAGGTGATTGGGTCTGCGCCCGAGACACAGGCCTTGGCGCAAGAGGCTGATGACACGCAGGACGTCGTTTTGGTCCCTGCCTTTACAGGCTTGGGTGCCCCCTATTGGAACGCCGAATGCCGCGGGGCGATGTTTGGCCTAACGCGCGGGTCTGGTGCGGCTGAAATGGCGCGGGCGGCCTTGGAAAGCGTCGGCTATCAAACTCGCGACCTGCTCGAAGCGATGCAGGCGGATTGGGGCGATGCTGGTGAAACGGCATTGCGGGTTGATGGCGGGATGAGCGCGTCGGACTGGGCGATGCAGTTCCTTTCGGACATTCTTGATGCCCCCGTGGATCGGCCCGAAATTCTGGAAACCACCGCCATGGGGGCGGCGTGGCTCGCGGGACAGCGCGCCGGGATTTATCCAAATATGCAAGGGTTTGCAGATACCTGGGCGTTGGAAAAACGGTTTCAACCTCAGATGGAGCAAGACCTGCGGGATCGCAAATATAGCGCGTGGAAACGTGCTGTTACTGCCGCGCAGGCCTTCTGATCCGTTACTGATGCGTGAAATGGCGGGTCTAACCCTCGACAGGGTGGTCGCAATCGGCAATACCTTTTGAGCAGAAAAGCAAGCCTGATTGGCCCGCCATGAAACCTGAAGACCTTGAAATTACCTCGTCCTCGCTCTTGTTAGGGGGGCTTGTACCCGACGCGCAAAAGCTTCTTTTGCAGCGCGCACAGGTGCGCGATTTTGATCGTGGGGCCACAGTGTTTCTACAGGGCGAAAGTGCCAGCGCGATTTACATCGTTCTTGACGGTTGGGTGAAACTCTATCGCATTGCGCGCAACGGCTCCGAAGCGGTGGTCGGTGTTTTCACCAAGGGCCGCAGTTTTGGCGAAGCGGTCGCCTTTCGCCATGACACCTATCCGGTTTCGGCCGAGGCCGTGACCAATTGCCGTTTAATGCGCATCGAGGCCGAACACTTTCTGCACCTTGTGCGCACTAATCCCGATATGGCGGTGTCGATTCTATCGGCGACCTTTGCGCATTTGCATAGTCTCGTCGCACAGGTCGAGGCGCTCAAAGCCCGCACCGGGGCACAACGTGTGGCGGAATTCCTTCTCGAACTGTCCAAAAATGAAGCGGGCAGCTGTGAGGTTGTGTTGCCTTACGACAAAGTGCTGATCGCCGGGCGTTTGGGGATGAAACCCGAAAGTCTGAGCCGCGCTTTTGGGGCGCTCAAGGCACATGGCGTGAAAATCAAGCAAAACAAGGCAGAGATAGCGGATGTGGAAACATTGCGCGCCTATGCCGAAGAAGATCCAGCCAATGCATGGGGGCAAAAATGAGCGGTGATTTAACCAAAGCGATTGCGCTGATTGATCAAGCAAACGAAGCGGATCCAAACAGTGACGAAGGCCGCCCCGAGGCGCTTTTGTATGGAGAGCGGATGACATCCGAGGTCGACCGTCTGTTTCCCGATGCCTCCGACGTCTTAAAGATTGCTTGCCGGGGCCAACATGTTGAACGTTGGAAGTTGCCGCGCAAGGATTTCCCCGAAGGGCGCGCAGGCTATTATGCTTGGCGCAAAGAGCAAGGTCGCCGACATGGCGAACGGGTTGCCGGGATCATGGCCGAAGCCGGGTATGATGCCACTGCACAAACCCGTGTCGGGGTGCTTTTGCGCAAAGAAGGCATCAAGCAAGACGCCGAGGTGCAAGCCCTCGAAGATGTCATCTGTTTCGTTTTCCTTAAATGGTACTTCTCACCTTTTGCAGACACGCAAAAGCCCGAGGCCTTGCCTCGTATCGTGGAACGTACCGCCGCCAAAATGTCGGCAGACGGGCGCGCCCGCGCCTTGCAGGAATTTGACCTACCGGAACCTTTTGCGGGTATGTTCCGAGATCAGGAATAACTGGCCATAGAGCTTCTTCTTTCCCGAAATATCTCGGGATGATTTGCTGCTTGCGGCAAGAGGGGCTGGCCCCTTTGGGTTAAATGATCAAAGGGGGGAACCCCGATGGCCTATGGGTTCGGCATCACCCCAATCACCCATTCGTGCAAATGAAATACAGCGGCCCAAGCGATCACGGCGATTGTCAACCGAACCAGTGATGGCCCGCTTTGGGGGCGCCACTTCCCCGTGAACAACGCGGCAAATGGCACAAGAGCTGTCTGCGCACTCAACCGGTCCCACTCTGCCCCCATCATGCCGGCACGGCGGTGTTCCACAAGTTTCATGCCCAGCAATGAAAACCCCGCAAAGGTGCCAAACAAAATGATATGGGCCAAGTCACCATTGGCCCAAAGATGCGCAAGGGACCAAAGCGTAAGAGCCCATAACAACGGTTGGCGTGTCACTCCTGCAATGCCCGGATGATTGGGGGCAAACCCAGTGCCGCGCCCTTCAAAGGCAAAGGGATTTGGCGCGCCGATGCCAAAGGCGCTAAGCGCAATAACCACCGGCATCACAAGGTTGACGGCCCATCGAGCGGCGGGCGTTTGATCCCAAAGCGGCACAAAAGGCGCACGCCCCGCCGCCCAGATCACCCAAAGCAAAAGCAGCATGGAGGCAATGGAAAACAGCGCCGTATAGCCGCGCGATCCCAATCGCTCGATCAAGCTGTCCTTGACCCCCAATGCCGATGGAATGCGGTGAGACGCCATGAACAACGTCATGGCCAGCCCAAATTCGATCCAGCCCAAAATGGCCTCCTGCGTCTTAACCTGCGGCGATGGCCAAGCCCATAATGCCGATCATGTAGATCGCCAAAACAAGGGCAAAACCGCGTCCCCAACTTGGGGCGTCTTGCAATCCCAAATAGACGCGCAAGATGACTTGGGCCTTGATCCAGGCCAAGCCCAAAATCACCAACCCGGCAATAACGCCGGTTGCGCCGAAAACCGCCAGAAGGGTGCTGCCAATGGATAGGGCGATCAGGCTAAGCCAAGCTTGGATGGCACTCATATAGGGCAAGGACATCAGTTCACCTTTAGAGCAGGTAAATTATCGGGAACAAAAGCACCCAGACCAAGTCGACCATATGCCAAAAGGCCGCCCCGACTTCGGTGTTGCGCGGGGTGCATTTCCAGCCAACTAGCGCCAGAATGACGATCCCGGCGATCACATGCATGGCGTGGAACCCGGTCAACATGTAGTAAAACAGAAAGAAGGTGTGGGTTTCGAAATCAATGCCTTGCGCGGCTTTGGAGGCATACTCCGCCCATTTGATCGCCAAAAAGACGACGCCCAAAACGCTGGCTGCTGTTAACAACAAACGAGTGCGTATTGCGTCGCCTAACTCGGACGATCGCACAGCCATCGCCGCCAGCCAGCCAGACGTGACCAAGACCACCGTATTGATCCCGGCGGTGGTCGCGTTGAGATGGGATTGGGCTTCGGCAAAGCCGCCCGGATCGGTAAGGCGCATGGCCATAAATGCGGCCAATCCCGCCCCAAAAACCAAAAGTTCCGATACGATCAGAACCCACATCATAAGATCGCCGGGCAGGGCGTCGATGCCCTGCTCGGGGTGTGTTTGCGTGCTCATCCTGCGCCCACCAACTCCCGGTAGATGCGCGGCAGGGCCTGAATAAGCTTGTCCGGTTCAGGGATCAGCGCATAACCCCCTTTGCCAAAAATTCGCGGGAACCAGCTTTTGCCATCCCGGTCGACGGCAATGCCATAGACCGCATGACCAGCACGGCGCGCCTCTTGGACGGCCATGCGGCTGTCTTCGATGCCGTGACGGCCTTCGTAGTGGTCAAGGTCATTGGGTTTGCCATCGGTGATCACCAACAACAACCGCCGTTTGCGGGGCTGGTTGCTAAGGTCTTTGGAGACGTGGCGCATTGCGGCACCAAGGCGCGTATAGAACCCCGGTTGCAGCGCCCCAATGCGACCTTCGACCTGTTTGGTCATCTGCTCTTCAAAGCTTTTGGCATTTTGGACATAAACCCGGTCTCGTTTGAGCGATGAAAACGCGTTGATGGCAAAATCATCCCCGCAAGCATCCAAACCCCAAGCGAATGCGGCAAGCGCCTCGCGTTCGACATCAATCACCCGGCGACCATCATGGCCATGACCGGGGATCGAACTTTCGGTCGAGCGTGACACATCGAGCAGGATCGACACCGCCAGATCGCGTTTTTCGGCGCGGGTTTGGTTCCAAACCCGGTCATCTGATACGCCGGTTGCCAGAAAATCCACATGGGCGCGCACGGCGCGTTCAGTGTTTAGCTCATCGCCATCCGGGTGGCCGTGGGTCGATACACGACCGGGGCGCAGTGCTTCGAACTGACGACGCACGGCGCGGATACGGGCCTGTGCACGCGGATCATGGGTAAAGACATCCACATCCCCCGCTTCTGCAGGCGAGGCCAAAACCCGGCAGTGATTGCGCATATAGGTGCCGGTGCGACAATCCCATTCGGGATAGGTTGTCACCGCCGATAGCATCTCACGGTCGACATCTTCGGGGGCCAAATCGAGGTGAAGTTTCAGCCGCGTTGCCGGGGCCTGTTTGATCTGACCAAGGCCGATTTCCTCTTGGTCATCAGCGGCCTTTTTGGCGTCGTCGTTTTCATCGTCCTCAACCCGGCGGTTGATGTTCATGAATTCGGCCCAGCTCAGGATCGCTTCGAATTTGTGCAAGATAAAGCTATCTGGGCGGTCAATGGCGTCGGCCTTGCGGCGGCGGGCCTTGCGGGCGCGGCCTTCTTCGCTGTCGCCTTGTTCGGTGTCGCTCTCGGTTTCGGGGTTTTCCACGGTCATCGATTCCGAGCGATCAGAGGGGCGCACGTCGGGCCAAAGCGCGACCGGGCGGAACGACAGATAGCCACGCGGCGCGTGCCAATCGCCATAATCCCCTGCGTTGATCGACGCGAGCATCGCAGTAGCGCGCGCGCTTAGCGCCTCGTCCGAGCCCAGAAATCTGGCAATAATAGCTTCGATGGCGGCCTCGGCCGGGGGCAGGGTGGGGGTGCGTCGCAAGAATAGCGTCGCCTCACAGAGGTCGCGGTAAAGCTTGGCAAAGCCCGGTGCGATCTCCAAAGCCTTCGCAATCGTGTCTTGGACGGCTCGCAGCCCGGCCATATCACCGCGCAGCGGATCATTCTCTTCCATCGGAATAGTGACCTGCGCGGCGCCCGCCGCGGCGGCCGCCAGCCACAAATAGAGCGCTGCATTGGCCTCACGGGCCGGAAAAACCGCAAGGCTTTCAGGCATCCGGAGCGCCATACCGTCATAACTGGCACGCGGGACGGCTTCGGCCCATGTGCCCAGCTTACGGCGCAGGGTTAGCCGGTGATGAGACACCTCATCACCGACGGGTTTAAGCTCGACCGACGGATCGCCGCCCAAACCACGAAATAAGACTGCCAGTCGCCCGCCAACCTCAGAAAGGTCGACGCGGGCTCCATCGTGGACGACAGGTGCGTCCAGACGACTGGCATAATTGTGCCAAAGTTTCCCGACAGTTTCTTCGGGTTCCCATGGCTCAATATCGATCGAAGTCACCACCGGCCTCACCCGAAAATAGCAGTGACAAGATCGAGGAGCCCGCGTTTCACGTCCGCGTCATCCGACAGCGGTTCGATCATTGCGGCCAGAATGGCGCGTTCGACCGGCATGCCTTGGTTGATCAGCGTTGCCGCATAGATCACCAGACGGGTCGAGACGCCTTCCTCGAGGTCCTGCCCCTTGAGATCGCGCAGCTTGTTGGCGAGACGGACAAGGGGTTTGACGCGCTCTTCGTCCAACCCGGATTCGCGAACCACAACGGGAATCTCGTATTCGGGGGTGGGGAAGTTGAATTCCATCGACACAAAGCGTTGCCGCGTCGAAGGTTTCAGCGTCTTCAGGATATTTTGGTAACCGGGGTTATAGCTCGCAACGAGCATAAATCCGGGCGTGGCTTCAAGTTCTTCACCGGTGCGATCCAGCGGTAGAATGCGCCGGTCGTCGGTAAGCGGATGAAGTACGACTGTTACATCTTTTCGGGCCTCAACAACCTCATCAAGGTAGCAGATAGCGCCCTCGCGCACAGCGCGGGTCAGGGGGCCATCGACCCAGACGGTCTCGCCACCTTTGAGAAGGTAACGACCGATCAGATCGCTGGCGGATAGGTCATCGTGGCAGGCCACGGTGTAAAGCTTGCGATTCAGTTTGGCGGCCATATGGGCCACAAAGCGGGTTTTCCCGCAGCCCGTCGGACCCTTGAGCAGGACCGGCAGATTGTTTTGACTGGCCGCGGCGAACAATTCGCATTCGTCACCAGTGGGGAGGTAGAAGGGGGCATTTGCCGCCCCCTCCAGATTTGTTGGATTTCCGTCCATCATAGTCATTCCGCCGTTCATTCAGCTGGGGTGCCAGCGGCACCGGCTTCGATGATTTCGTTGCGAGGCTTCAACACTGCGTAGATGAAGAGGATCGCCCCAAGAACAACCGCAATACCGGAGCCAAAGCGCATCACATAAAAGACCCAGAGTTGGTCTTGAACGTCCATGAACGCCTCGCCATTCACACGTTGAAGGTGTGTTTGAACGGTCCCGGCAAAGGTCAGGGTGAAGGTCATGAAGGTCATGCCACCAGCCATCAGCCAGAAGGAGCACATGTTGAGCACTTGGTTGAATGGATCACGTCCGCGCAGGATTGGCATTGCATAGCTGATGATCGCCAGGTTCAGGGCAACATAAGCACCAAAGAATGCCAAGTGACCGTGGGCCGCGGTGATCTGCGTGCCGTGTGTGTAGTAGTTCACACCGTGCAATGTGTGCAAAAAGCCCCAGACACCCGCGCCAAAGAAGGCCAGTGTCGCACAACCCAAGGACCACAGCAGCGCCGCTTTGTTGGGGTGGTCGCGACGACCTTTCCAAACCATGACAAAGGCAAAGGCCATCATGCCAAAGAAGGGAACGATTTCGAGCGAGCTGAAGATCGAGCCGATCCACTGCCAGTAGCCGGGAGTCCCGATCCAGAAGTAGTGGTGACCGGTGCCGAGAATGCCCGAGAACAGAGCCAGAGCAGCCAGAACATAGAGCCATTTTTCAACAACTTCACGGTCCACACCGGTGAGTTTCAGCATCAGGAAGGCGAGGATGGAGGCCATCACAAGTTCCCAAGTCCCTTCGACCCAGAGGTGCACGATGTACCACCAGTACATTTTGTCGAGCGCAAGGTTGGCAGGGTTGTAGAAGCTGAAGAGGAAGAGCAGAGCAATGCCCCACAGACCCAAAAGCAAGATGTTGGTGATCGCGGTTTTCTTGCCTTTCAACACTGTCATCGAGATGTTGTAGAGGAAGATCAGCGCCGCAACGACGATACCAGCTTTGACCCATTTGGGTTGCTCGATGAACTCGCGGCCTTCTTTACCAAAGAGGAAGTTACCTTCTGCGATATTGAACAGATAGGTGACAACCACACCAGCGGTGCCGATCACAAGGATAAGCAGTTGAAGGTAAGCAAGTTTTTCCGAATGGATTTCCCGCTCGGATTCTTCTGGTACCAAGAAGTAGGCAGCACCAAAGAAACCGGTCAGCAGCCAAACAACCAAAGAGTTGGTGTGCAGCATGCGGCCGATGTTGAAGGGGATCAGGTCAGACAGGAAGTTCCCGTCAACATAGATCCAGCCTAGGACCAGACCCATCGTCACCTGCACTGCGAACAGCGCCATGGCTACGATGAAATAGGCAAAGGCAATTTTCTGAGATTTGTATTTCATGTCCCTATCTCCTTAGCCGGCTTCGTTGGGCGGCCAGTCTTGGGCGTTGATCGTCTGGGACCACAAGAAGAAGTCGGCGAGGCCGCGATATTCTTCTTCGGTGAGATCAAAGTTGGGCATCTGGCGGCGGCCTTCGATGCCTGTGGGCATCGCTTCCATCCAGTTGCGGAGTGCTTCGTAGCCCTCTTCGGCGTCTTCCACGCCCCAGCGTTCCATCACGTTGACCAATTCAGGTGCAAAGTACGCACCTTCCCCCAAAAGGGTGTGGCAGTTGATGCAGGCGTGTTTTTCCCACACGTGCTTGCCGAGGATCACGCTTTCTGTAAGCGTTTCTTCATTGGTAGAGGTCGTGACGATGTAACGATGAGAGTGGGCCGAAAGGGCCAGGAATATGATAATAAAGAACAGTGACCCACCGTAGAAGATATTGCGGGCCATGCTCTTGGTCATGACTTCGCGCATCGCGCTTATCCTTCCCTTGAGTTTTCTGGTGGGTAGAAAATCGCGGCAAGGGACGAGTCGCACCTTAACAATAGTCAATCGGAACGGTCAGTTTTTAAGGTTGCTATCTTTCCAATTGAAAACATTGGAAATTTCGATTTTTAGGAGGCGTGGTTTGTAGGGCGCAACAGCAGATGTTTCAATACTTCTTTCGGATGTCGCCACGGATCACTCGCGTCTGCCATGGGGATAGGTTTGACTTTTCCTTCACGATACGAGGCAACAAAACCGGTCCTTGCAGGAAACCCGTTACCGCCAGCGCCACAAGGTCGAGAACGGCAAAGGGCCGGCGATGCGTGGCCACACGCTTCGACAAGTGTCTTGAGGTGGTCTTGTCGGCATGGGCTTTCGCTGCCGACGTCATGTTGAGGGACGTGGGCCCGCCCTAAGCACTTCGGCGGGTTTGTTCAAATGATCCGGATAGGGCCTGATCTGAAACGCTAAGATCGGGAATGTCTTCCCACTCGTCAGTTCCTTTGGCAGGCTGATTTAGTACAGAGATTTCTGGATTTTCTGCTGAAGGACGCTGCATGTCCAAATTGTCACCCTGATCAATTGATGGCTTTTTAAAACGAGACACCAGTGTTTGCAGCTGCGTTGTCTTGATTTGCATTTCACGAAGCGCTTCCGCTGTGTTCGATACAATTTCTGCGTTTTGTTGGGTCACTTGGTCGAGCATTGTCATGCTGCTGTTGATTTCAGATAGGCTTGATGCTTGTTCGGACGATCCAGAGGAGATGTCACGCGACATTTCGGCGGCTTTTGAGACCTCTTTCATAATATTGTCGATAGCCTCACCCATCTCCGAAACTAGGATTCCGCCGTTGTTGACGTTTTCGTTGGACAGCGCGATCAAATCTCGAATCTCACTCGCGCTGTCCGATGATCTATGCGCAAGAGCAAGAACTTCGGCTGCAACAACGGCAAATCCACTTCCTGCACTACCGGCGCGCGCGGCTTCGACCCCGGCATTTAGAGCCAACAAATTGGTTTGAAAGGCGATGTCTTCAATGACCTGTATGATCATAGAAATTTGGTTGGCTGATGTTTCAATAGCAGTCATGGCTTCGACAGTTCGGGTTCGAACGTCCTGACCGCGGTTCGCGTGTGTGTTCGCCGATTCAACAGCTGAAACAGCGCGTTTTGACCCATCCGCTGCGGATTGAACACTTTTTGTGATTTCCTCTACAGCAGCCGTGGTTTCCTCCAAAGCGGCGGCTTGGTTTTCGGTGCGCTTGGCAAGGTTTTCCGCGTTTTTACTTAGAGTCGTCGAGGTTCGATCAATTGCATGAACACCGCCCTGCAGTTCCTCAACGAGCGATGCCAGAGCGTCAACGGTTTGGTTGTAGTCATCGCGAATGGTTTCGTAATTTTGCGCCAAAGGAACTTGAATGTGACTCTCTAAATTCCCGCTGGCGAGTTTTTGCAGTGCTGTGCCGAGGAGGTTCATCGCAAACGCCTGATCCTTGGCTTGGATTTCTCTTTCAAGCATGGCTTCATGTCCCTGCTTTAAATCGGCCTTAAAGACCTCAAGTGACTGCCCGATTTCGCCAAGTTCGTCGCCTGAGGTCGACTGCGCGACATCGGTTTCAAAATCTCCATCTGCAATTCGTTTCACGCTTTGAACCAAACTCTCGATGCGTTTTGTCAGCATGCGGGCGACGAAACAACCAACAAACGTTACCAAAATGACAGTGAGCACAACCTGTGCCACAGTGAACCAAAACAATGCGTTTTGCTCGGCATAGGCTTCTGACATGTCTTGTTCGAGAACCACGTTCCAATCGCCCCCTTCACGAACCAAAGGCATGGCTCGGGCGACGACGGACTTACCCGACAGACCTATATTTCCTTCAACAGATACCGTCATTCCATTTCGAGCCTGGAGAAGGTGAGGCAGGTCAGGCAATGTATCAAACATTTCGAAACCGCCCTCACGAGGGGAGCTTGAAAGAGCATGACCTTCGGCGTCGACGACAAAAACAATTCCGGTACTTCCAAGCAACTCTGAGCCAGAAAGAATGTTTGACACTCTCTCATCTACCGGAATCTGTAGAGCGACCACACCTATGCGTTGACCGGTGTCACCAAAGATCGGCATCGCGACAAATTGTGCTGGTGCATCGGCGCTTGGCGCATAAGGGGACATTTCGGAAAAAACTGTTTGTTCTGGCGACGCTTCGTTGGCCTTTTGGAACACGAAACCCAGCCCGCTTTGGGCGAACTCTCCGTTGACAAAGTTGGTCGCGAAGTCGGCCTCTTTGAAAACAGAGTAAATCAGGTTCCCTTTTGTATCGAAGAGGAACAAATCGTAATATCCACGGTCAATTTGAAACGTTCTGAAACCGTCATGGAATTTGGCATGGTTTTCTGTCCAAGCAGATCCGTCTTCTGCTTTTTTCAGAGCATCTTTTTGCCCGATGGGATTGGGGTTTTCAGAAATGTAGTGCTTTTGCAGCCACCCACTTGGGTCGTTTCCTAGGTCATTCCAAGAGGTGGTAAACTGTACAATTGCGTCCTGAACAGCGCGCCCGGCCCCCAGTACGAGAAGGTCAGTTTCCACGGAGTCGAGCCATTCCACTAAGCGTTCAACCCGCTCTTCGATTAAAAAATCAAAGGCCGTATCCCTTTGATATTGAAGTGCATCTGTTGCGCGAACATAACTAACCGCGGAGGCGGCAAGTGCAATAACAATGGTTGGAATTGTGATCAGTAAAGGAACTTTTTGCTTAAGCTTCATAATGATTAACCTACTATAAATTTCTACGGCAGTACCCATGCAACCGATATCGGAGGGCAAAAATTTACCCCTTGCAGGTCGCGATGTTGCCCATAGAAGATCGAAAATTGATTAATTATTTTTTGCTATGATCCGCAGAAAAAGAACAATTCGACAAAGTTCCAAAACCAGATTGGTGTAAGCCGCCGAAATTTTAAAAGATGCGCGCATTTTGTGGTGCGGTCAGACTGTTCTTATGCTCCAACAGCTTTGCGTGTCATGTTCCAATAAAGGTCCGAGACTTCGGCAGGGGAGAGCGCGCCATCGGGGCGGTACCATGTGGTGATACCGGTGAGCATGGCGATGATCGCGCGGGTTGTGACTTTGGGGTCGGGCACGTCAAACACACCTTCTGCGAGACCCGCGGTCAGGATCGTTTCTAGAACATCTTCGTAAGCACGGCGCAGGGATTCGATGGTCTCGAAATTCTCCGGGGAGAGATTGCGCAGCTCCATATAGGCGATGAAGATTTCATCGGCGCGGCCCATGTGAAATGTGATGTGAAAATCGACAAAGTTGTTCAACCGAGTGATGGCATCGCCATCCTTGACCCGATCGGCACAGGCTTCGAGCAGTTCATCCATGTGCTGTTTCATCAATGAAAACAGCAAATCTTGTTTGTCAGGGGTATAATTGTAAAGCGCCCCGGCCTGAACGCCGACCTCGCGGGCGATTTGGCGCATGGAAACGGCGGCATAGCCATGTTCGGCAAAAAGCTTGAGCGCCGCAGCACGGATGCGCGGGCCGGTGATTTCGGAATGGGAACCTTGGGTACGTGCCATGGGGGGATATTATCTGAACGGTTGTTCAGGGCAAGGCGGTTGCGGATTGTCGCGCGGATTGGCGGAAGAGAGTTGCGGGGCAAGCCCGGTTGCGGCATGAGGGAAGGATGACGTTTGTGACGCGCATTGGCGGTTTGATCGCGCTTGGCCTATTGGTGGGCTGTGCCCAGTTTCCGGAGTTGGAAGCGGGGGAGACACCGGGCGTGGCCGAGGCCCCTTATCCGAAACTGGTCCCGCTGGAGACGTTGCTTGAGGCTCCGGCCCCGGTGGCAACGATTGAGATGGTCGGTGCGGTTGAAGGCCGCGCAGCGGGGCTGCGGGCGCGGGCCGCGCGGTTACAGGGGCGTTCGGTTGGACCGGGGGGCGGAATCGACCGGCGTGTGGCGCGACTGCGTCAGAAAGCGGCAGAGTTAAGGGCCCAGTAACCCAGATTGGGTGATGAAGGGGCGGTTGCCGTTGCACCCGGCCCGATGTGGCGCTAAGGCGGTGGAAATTGCGATCCGAATGCGCCCAGAAGGAGCCTTGATATGACCGAGCAAAACAACAGCCCCTTGCGTTTAGGGATTGCCGGTTTGGGCACGGTTGGGGCCGGTGTCGTGAAAATCGTGCGCCAAAAGGCGGCGATGCTTGAGCTTCGCGGCGGGCGACCCGTTGTTGTCACGGCGGTATCGGCGCGCAATCGCGACAAGGATCGCGGTGTGCCATTGTCTGATTACGCTTGGGAAGACGATCCGGTCGCCTTGGCCAAACGCGAAGACGTGGACGTGTTTGTCGAATTGATGGGCGGTAGCGACGGACCTGCAAAAGCCGCGACCGAAGCTGCGCTTAAGGCAGGCAAGGATGTGGTCACCGCCAACAAGGCGATGTTGGCCCATCATGGCCAAGAACTCGCCGAGCTGGCCGAGACCAATGGTGCGGTTTTGCGCTTTGAGGCTGCGGTTGCGGGCGGCATTCCGATCATCAAAGCGCTAACCGAAGGCTTGGCTGGCAATGAGATTGAGCGGGTGATGGGCGTGATGAACGGCACCTGCAACTACATCCTGACCCGGATGGAAGATGCGGGCCTATCTTATGACGAAGCCTTTGCCGAGGCCGATGGGCTTGGCTATCTTGAGGCCGACCCAAATCTGGATGTTGGCGGTATTGATGCCGGTCATAAGCTGTCGCTGATTGCGGCGATTGCCTTTGGGACGCAGGTGAATTTCGACGCGGTTGAGCTTGAGGGCATCGGCTGTGTCACCATCGAAGACATCCGTCAGGCAGCCGATATGGGGTATCGGATCAAGCTTTTGGGCGTTACCCGTTACACGCGTCGCGGGTTGGAACAGACCATGACGCCTTGCCTTGTTCCGGCAACTTCGCCTTTGGGGCAGTTGCAGGGCGGCACAAATATGGTTGTGGTCGAAGGCGATCAGGTCGGGCAGGTTGTTTTGCGCGGCGCAGGCGCGGGCGAAGGCCCAACCGCGAGCGCGGTTATGGGCGACGTAATGGATATCGCGCGCGGTTTGCGGGTAACCACCTTTGGCCAACCAGCCACTTCCTTGCGTGCCGCGACACCGGCCAAAGCCACCGTTGCCGCGCCCTATTATTTACGTATGGCGCTGCAGGACAAGCCGGGCGCAATGGCCAAAGTTGCCGCCGCCCTGGGTGAGGCCGGTGTGTCCATCGACCGGATGCGCCAATATAGCCACGATAATACAAGCGCCCCGGTTCTTATCGTGACCCATAAAACCACTCGCGCGTCTTTGGATGACGCGCTGGCGGCATTGCCCGGTACCGGTGTCATGGCGAGTGATCCGGTGGCCCTACGCATCGAAGAGGTCTAACAGCTCGGCGCCCGTTGGGATCAAACAATGCAGATGGGGGCCCCGAATGGCCCCCTTTTTTGTGACTTTTTCTATGTGCGGTGTTGATTGATCGGAATATGATGGCCGGGTGATAGTCTTTTGCTCTGCAACTGTTTCGAATAGTGCCGCAAAACGGCACTATGCTTGGAACTGCTTCCAGATTTCTTGACGATGGCCGCCAAATTCCATTTTGAGTTGCAACAAATTCGCAGATGGTGAAAATTTCGTGGATTGAATGGGTAGTTGGGGGGCGTTTGATGTCCACGTTGCTTTTGTTGGCCCTAGGGGCGGAGTATTGGCGTTCGTAATCGGAGGGATGGGGACGAGTCTTCTGACCCAGATAGGTCTGGTGGCAACAGCGATCCGGAAACGGTAGATCAGGACATTCTTGTCTAGGATCAAACCGAAGTCACGACGGGCGACGGCGATGACCGAATTGCGTCGGTTGGTATTCTGGAACAAGCGGTTTTGATCAATAGCGGCAGCGGCAATGATTTGCTTGATATTGATACTGCAACAGAGGTCGACGGTGCGCCTTTACCCACAAGTTCGTTGGACACCGGTGATGGGAACGACACCATCTTAGCAAGCGGGAATGCGGAAATTGTGACGGGTGACGGGGACGATGTGGTGACCTTTGACCGTCATTCCGGGCAACCGAGCGCCTTTGCCGCAATAGATACCGGTGATGGGAATGATGTGATCACCGCGCGGGTGAGCGAGGTTCGTGTCAATGCTGGCGATGGCGCGGATGTGATCCAGGTCGAAAACATGGACTATGGTGATGTTGATGCCGGGGCGGGCAATGACACAATACGTTTCGATTTCGAAGATACCTTTGGGTTTGATAATATGGAGGAGATCACGGGTGGTGACGGCGATGATCTGATTGAGGTGCGTGCGGAAACGCAGTTTGTTGCCTCGGATGATGAGTCTATCAGAGATGGGAACCGGATTTATGGCGACTACAACCCTGGCTTGTCCGGCGGGGCGGGGGGCGGATACGTTTGAGATCGAGATGTATCTGGGCAGCTACGGGGGTGCAGAAGGCGGGACTTATGTCTTGGGCGCGCCAGCCTACATCGAGGACTTTGATCCAGATGAAGATGTATTGATTCTGGATCCGGGTTTTGAAAGCTTGTGGCCGGATGCCGAAGTGAGTGATGTGAACCGCGGTGATGGGGGCCGGTACGAGTTTATAGTGACTTATAGTGGAGGGACATCCGGAGCGACCGGGGTCATGACGCTTTTGGTTTTTTCGGAAAAGCCTGTGACGGTGGATGATTTGCAGATTGTACGACCCGCAGCGTAACACGCAGCGGTTCGGCCGGGTGCAATAAAATCCATGTATGGATTTTGCAAATTCCGTGCACGGAATTTGGTTGCGATCCTCTTTGGGTTGTGGCTTGTGCGGGGGCGTAGGTAGATGCAGGTGCCCTGATGGATTGGTTTTCCCCGATAGATTTGTATTGCGAACGTGTTGGCGTCGGTCTTTGGGCCGAACCGGTCAACGCGTTGAGCAATCTGGCGTTTCCACTTGCGGCGTTGTGGGCGTGGCATGTGGCCGGGCAGCATGGGCAGCGGCGGGTGATTATTGCGGTGTTGTGCCTCTTGGCGGCGCTTATTGGGGTTGGCTCTGGCCTGTTCCACAGCTTTGCCAACGCGTGGTCGGAATATGCCGATGTTGTTCCGATCTGGAGCTTTGTTGCGCTTTATGTCTTGGCGGCCATTGCCTTGGTTGGGGGGGCACCGCCCGGCAAAGTGGCGCGGATTGGGGTGATTTCGGCGGCAATCACCACGGTGGCAGTTTTGGCAACGTCCGGGGATAGCTCGGCGCATTCCCATGCGGCTGATCCGTTGAACGGGTCGCTACAATATGCCCCGGCATTGATTGCCTTGCTGGTGTTTGCTGCAATCACATTTTGGCGCGGTCATGCCATCCGATGGTGGGCCTTGGCGGCAGCGATCACATTCTTGGTGTCGCTCGGGTTTCGCATCATGGACCTGCATCTTTGTTCGGTTTGGCCAATGGGAACGCATTTCATGTGGCACATTCTAAACGCGCTTATGGTTGCATTGCTGTTGCAGGGATTGATCCGGTGTAGCCCACAACGCGAGGTCTAAGGGGATGACGTCGCGACCATTTTGGGCAACACGCACGACGCCCAATATCGCCGAATAGACAGCGAAACCAGCAAGACGAAGCAGCGCGACTTTGACAAAGGACGTCACGCGAGAGGCGCGCTTTGGTTGCGCGTTTTCTGCGTTTGCTCTGGCGGGTTTGTAGGGGAGATGGCGGCCGGCTGGCAGGCTCCGATCCACACCACCAAGTCACCGATATCAAACCCATTCCAATTGGGCGGGGTTTCGGCGGTTCTGAGAGGGGCGAGCAAGGGCATCTTTTGATCCACGCGTTTGGCGATATCCGTGTGGTGATTGTCAAAATTGGCATCAAAAACTCCGGCGGGTTGCCGCAGTCCTGAGGTGATAATGGAAAAACCACATGCTCTGAAGAAGTCTAAGATGACCGGAGTAACCCCGTTCAGCGCGGCGGCGGATTTGGGATCATGGAACTTGGCGACGTATTTGTCGCGCGATTTGAGATCAATCCCGGCCATCTTTAGCATGTCGGCTCACTTGGGATCACCAAAGGCGGCCTCGGTCATGATGTAATGAAAGTCGATGTCATATTGTAAAATCATGGTTCAGCCCTTGTTGCGATCGCGGTGCTCCTAACTTTGAACCGGGCGGTAATAAGACTTGAGGTCGGCGGAAACACGGATGGGGTGGGCGGCGGATATGGCACCAGTCGTCAAGAATAGCCGGTGTTAGCGAGACCACCCTTGCCCCCGGTGGTCGCTGTGGGCTAAACGGCAGACGCATTTCATCTTGAGGAACTCCCCATGTCCACGCCCACCGATTTCAACGACCGTATGCTATCTTTGGGCTTGGCCCGTGTTGCCGAACAAGCGGCAATTGCCTCTGCCGAGTGGATTGGACGCGGAGATGAAAAAGCCGCTGACCAAGCCGCGGTGAATGCCATGCGCGAGCAGCTGAACCTTTTGGACATCAAAGGCGTGGTTGTCATCGGCGAAGGCGAGCGCGACGAAGCGCCGATGCTTTATATCGGTGAAGAAGTAGGGAATGGCGACGGTCCCGGTGTGGATATTGCGCTTGATCCGCTGGAAGGCACCACGCTGACCGCCAAGGATATGCCCAACGCCTTGACCGTGATCGCCATGGGGCCGCGCGGCTCGATGTTGCACGCACCCGACACCTATATGGACAAGCTGGCGATTGGGCCGGGCTATCCCGAGGGTATCGTAGAAATGGACATGCCACCGGCGACCCGCGTGTCGGCTTTGGCGACGGCCAAGGGCTGTAAGCCATCTGACATCACTGTTTGTATCCTTGAGCGTCCGCGTCACGAAGAGATGATCGCCCAAGTGCGTTCGACCGGGGCAAGCATCCGTTTGATCACCGATGGTGACGTGGCCGGTGTTATGCACTGTGCTGAACCACACCTGACCGGGATCGATATGTATATGGGCCAAGGTGGCGCACCTGAGGGCGTTCTTGCGGCGGCAGCGTTGAAATGTATGGGCGGCCAAATGCAGGGCCGTCTTGTGTTCCGCAATGATGATGAACGCGCCCGCGCCGCCAAGGCCGGGATCACCGATCTCGACAAGGTTTATAGCCGTGATGAGATGGTGACCGCTGATGTGATTTTCGCCGCGACAGGCGTGACCAGCGGCTCGATCCTTCCGGGTATTCAGCGTGAGCCGGGTGTGATCACCACCGAAACCCTGTTGATGCGCTCCAAAACCGGGTCGGTGCGGCGCATGTCTTACCGTAACCCTGTTAAATCCTAAGGGATGCAGGTGCCCGGAATTGCGGGCTGAGATGTTAGAAGGCGGTTCGCGGTCACGCGGGCCGCTTTTTTCGAGGGGGAGGTGGGGCGCTGCCCCGGCACAAGCAGGCTTGTGACTCCTCGTGATATTTTGAGACAGAAGAAACTAAGGGTGCCCTTTGGCCCGTGACTCTTTTGACGCGCGCGGTGTTTGGCTTTTGAGTGAACGTCGATTGTGCCATGAAGGAGCTTAGCGGATTGGGTGGAGTGGCTTTTGATCGGGCGCTTTGAGGAATGAAGTCGTGGGGGCGTGATGAGCTATCTTGGTGTTGAAAGCAGTTTGACCGGGCGGCGCTGGATTGGGCCGGGAATCGAGATCGAACGGCAGGCCGAGGCCTTGATGCAGAACAGTGGCTTGCCACAGGCCATGTGTGGGGTTTTGGCCCGTTTGGGTGTCGCCCCGGACGAGGTGGAAACCTATCTCAACCCCAAGCTGCGGGATCTATTGCCTGATCCTAGATCCTTACGCGATATGGAGGTTGCGGCGACGCGGTTTTTGACGGCGGTTCGCGAAAGGCAACGCATTGCAATATTTGCCGATTATGACGTGGATGGCGGGACCTCGGGGGCCTTGCTGGTGGATTGGTTGCGCCAGATGGGGCGGCCATCGACGCTCTATGTGCCCGATCGGATTGATGAGGGCTATGGCCCCAATGAGCCAGCTATGGCGCGATTGGCAGCAGAGCACGATCTGATTGTCTGTGTGGATTGTGGGACGCTGTCGCACGACGCGATTGCAGCGGCCAAGGGGGCCGATGTGATCATTCTCGACCACCACCTTGGCGGCGAAACCCTTCCTGATTGTGTGGCCTGTGTGAACCCGAACCGGCAAGACGAAGACGGGGCGCTGGCGCATCTTTGTGCGGCGGCGGTGGTGTTCTTGATGTTGGTCGAGGCCGGTCGACAATTGCGCGAGGCAGGCGCACGCGGCCCGGATTTGATGGCGATGCTTGATCTGGTGGCCTTGGCCACAGTGGCCGATGTCGCGCCCCTTAAAGGGGTGAACCGGGCCTTGGTGCGTCAGGGTCTTAAGGTGATGGCAGGGCGGGGGCGGCCCGGTTTGGTGGCGCTGAGCGATGTTGCCAAGCTCGATAGCGCGCCGTCGTCTTATCACCTTGGCTTTGTGCTTGGTCCACGGGTCAACGCCGGGGGGCGGGTCGGTCAGGCCGATCTGGGCGCGCGGCTTTTGGCCTGTGATAACCCACATGAGGCACAGGCCATGGCCGAGCGTCTGGATGGCTTTAACTCGGAACGGCGAGAGATCGAGGCGGCGGTGCGGGCCGCAGCGCTTGCTCAGGCCGAGGAGCGCGGGCTGGATGGGCCATTGGTCTGGGCGGCGGGAGAGGGTTGGCATCCCGGTGTTGTCGGCATTGTCGCGTCGCGTTTGAAGGAACAAACGAACCGCCCGGCAATTGTCATCGGGTTTGATGGCGAAGACGGCAAAGGTTCGGGTCGCTCGGTGGCCGGTGTTGACCTTGGTGCGTCGATCCAAAAGCTGGCGGCCGAAGGGCTTTTGGTCAAAGGCGGTGGCCACAAGATGGCGGCGGGCCTGTCGATCGACAAAGACAAGCTGGAACCGGCGATGGAGCGGTTGGCCGAGCTTTTGGCGAAACAGGGCGCGGGCGAGGGCGGTGCCGCCGATTTGAAATTGGACGGTATGTTGATGCCCGGCGCGGCCACAGTAGATTTGATCGAAAAGCTAGAAACCGCCGGGCCATACGGGCAGGGCGCGCGCGGTCCACGATTTGCCATAGCCGATGCGCGCATCACCTTTACCAAACAGGTTGGGACGGGGCATTTGAAGATCGCCTGTGACGACGGCATGGGCGGGCGTCTTGAGGGAATCGCCTTTGGGGCCTTTGACGAGCCGATGGGCAACGCCTTGATGAATCACGGCGGTGCACGCTTTCATTTGGCCGGAAAACTTGAGGTGAATGAATGGGGTGGGCGGCGCTCGGCGCAACTCAGGCTAGAAGATGCGGCCCCGGCGAGCAGTTAGATGAAAAATGGGTGAAAAATCTGCAAGATTCCTCTTGCGAAGGACGCGTGCTCATTCTAAAAGCCGCTTCACGCCAAACGGCGCTCCGTTCGTCTATCGGTTAGGACGCCAGGTTTTCAACCTGGAAAGACGAGTTCGATTCTCGTACGGAGTACCATTGGCGGGCCATCTCGGGCCATAACTGAGGTGCTGTAAAGCAAAGCGGCGCTCCGTTCGTCTATCGGTTAGGACGCCAGGTTTTCAACCTGGAAAGACGAGTTCGATTCTCGTACGGAGTACCATTTTTCACTTCCCCACCAAATTCTCGATGAATTGCCCTGATGGGTCGTTTGTGGCTGTATTGGCATCTGGCTCGTCGCCCAGTTCCTAAAGGTCGTCGCGTAGGGATTTACCAAGATCGACCATGACGGTGAGGTCTTGGAGGTCTTTGACCGCGCCGGGCCGGCGCAGAGTTAGGCCATCGGGGTTGCGAATAATCACCGGAACCGCCTCGGTTTTGGTTGAGTTGCGGACGTCAGCGAGGGTGACGTTTTTGCGCAAGGTGTTCATAGCGGTTTCTTGGCCGGGGCTGGCCATGACAACGCCACCGGGATCACCGGCGGTGTCCTCGTCGATGCGAAGATCGAATCCTGTTTTACCCAACGCATGCAACGTTGCCTTGAGCGAGGCTTGGAGAATTTGTTGTCCGATGGCACCCCCGGCTTGCATCATGGCGACGCTTTTCTCTGGTAAGGGCATGCCAAGCACGGCTTCACCCTCGGGTAAGGCACCATGCGGGCTGTGCCATTCCACACGGCGATGCGTCATGCCATCAACGGCCCCATCGCCCGAAAAGATGATTTGAAGCGTCCAATCGTCCTTGAGATCGCGAAGCCGCGTTGTCCCGGTTTGCGGATCCTGAGAGTAGCGCCAACCTTGGGTCCGGGCAAATTCTTGGATTTTTTCTTCGCTTTGGCCGCCGCGTCGTATGGCAAGGGCAATCAGGCCCGACCCGATGAGGCTTGCGATGACCAATATTGCGATGACCGAAATGTCCATGTTACTGCTCCTTGGCTATCTGCGTTGGATATCCAAGGATTGCAAAGGTGTCAGGTCAGGTTTTCCGGCACCCGCCTCTGTGCCCTTCGGCGATGGTTTGGGACGTGAGGAGGGGCCTATCCGAGCCAATCTTGGCGTTCGACCGCATCCAAGAGGACGAGCAGATCAGATTCTAGTTGGTCGCGGCTTATCGGACCGCCGAGGCAAATGCGCAGCGCCTCGGGGGCGGTGTCGAGGGTGCAAAAAGCATCAGACGGCATAACACCGATTTGAAGGCCTCGTAGACGCGACAGGATGTCGGCGCGGCTGGTGCCTTGGGGCAGTGAGAGCCAAATGTTGTAGGCCTCAGGCGCGGAAGTGAGGGCGAGGTCGGGCAAAAGCTGGGTCGCCATGTCTTGGCGGGCGCGGGCTTCGTCGCGCAAAAAGGATTGTAACGCCGTTGCAGTGCCATCTTGAAACCAGCGCCCAGCCAGTGCGAGGCTAAGCGGCGACGACATGACGTTTTGGGCGCGCAGAGCTTGGGCAAAGCTGGCCATTTGTCCACGGGTCGGGACGCTGACATAAGCGAGCCGTAATCCGGCCCCGAGCAGTTTGGACAGGCCCATCACATGCCAAGCCAGACCGGGCAGGAGGCTGGAGATTGGTGCCGGGGCGTCTTGGGCTGTGAAGAGATAGGCATCGTCTTCGATTAACGGCAGGTCGTGCATTTGTAGCACCGCTGCGACCTCTCGGCGTCGTTTGGCGGGCATTGTCCGGGTTGTTGGGTTTTGCAGCGTTGGATTGAGATACAGCGCAACCGGGCGGTGGGCGATGATCAAATCAGAGAGTGCTTTGGTTTGAATGCCGTCGCCGTCGGACGGCACCCCGATCAGGCGCAGGCCAAGTTGGGCGGCGATGGCGCGTATGCCGGGATAGGTGAGGTCTTCGCATAGGACCGTCAGACCGGGATCAGCCATTTGCGAGAGGATCGCGTGGATCGCCGCATGAGAGCCGGGGGCAATGGCAAGGCGCGCCGGGTCTTGGGCCAATCCGTTCTGATCGAGCCACATCACGCCGGTTTCCCGATCGGCGGCCAAGCCGGTTGTCGATTGATAGCGCATCAAGGCGGGCAATTGCGGGGCGAGGGCGGTAAAGCCAGCCTGCATTTGTGCCAACAGGGCCGGATCGGTCGGTTCGGGGGGCATGTTCATGCGCGGGTCTTCTTCGACCAAACGCGGCGCGGCGCGGGGTTGGGTGGACGCGGTGACAAAGGTGCCGCGCCCAACAAAGCTTTCGGTGTAACCGCGCCGGGTGGCCTCGGTGTAGGCGCGCGATATGGTCGAAAAGTCGAGACCCAAAGCTTGGGCCAAGGTGCGTTGCGGTGGCAGGCGGTCACCGGGGCGCAGGGTGCCCGCGGTAATATCGGCGTGGATGGCTTCGGCGATGTCGATGTAGATCGGGGTGCCGGAGTCGCTTAGGCTTGGAGTCCAATGGGTCATGGCAGGGCTTTTGCCGGAGCTGCGACACTATTGCAATCAATTTGTATGCATAATGATTGCATTCAATTTTGTGAAGGTTTATGAGGCGATCATGATTTCAGGAGTGACCCTAGGAGAGTCTCCATGTCGGATGTGAATAGTGCTGTCGAGCCGCAAGAGCGCAATATCAAACGGGCCATCGGGCGGGGGCTTTTGTTGCGATGCCCGGATTGCGGCAAGGGCAAGCTGCTGCACAGCTATCTGAAGGTGAATGAGACCTGTGATTGCTGTGGGTTGGAATTGCACAAGGCCAAGGCGGATGACGGTCCAGCTTATCTGACCATTCTGATTGTCGGGCATATCTTGGCCTTTGGTTTGCACTATTCGTTTGTCACCTATCGGCCGGAACCGATGACCATCGTGTTGATCGGATTGGCGTTGACCATGAGCAGCAGCCTGTTGTTGTTGCCCCGGATGAAGGGTCTGATTATCGGATTTCAGTGGGCTAAACGGATGTACGGACTCTGATCCTGAGGGCCGGTAGGATGGCGCATGCCGCAGGCGAAAATTCACCCCCCGGTAATTTTTCGGAAAGAAGAAGCCGGGGGCTATGGCTTATGTTTGGGTTTGGACGTGGGTTCCGAATCTTTCGAAATTACCAAAAACAATTTGCGTTTTTGTTCGCTTTGCGTAAGTTGATGGGCATCCCAGAGTTGGGATTGCCCTTTTGTGCTTCTGGTAACCATCTGAGAAATAGTCAGTTTTACCAGTGCATAATGTCTACTAAAAAATTAGTTTGACAGCGCGCGCCGCAATGTGACACCCATAATACAGCCAAGGGTGAACATCCGCGGCATTACATTCAGGGAGGAGAGAAAGATGCGGAAGTATCTTTTCACCGCCGTTGCAGCGTCTGCTGTGATTGCGGGAACAATGGGGCATGCCGACATGGCGGCGGCCCAAAAATGGATCGACGAGGAATTCCAGCCGTCTGTCCTGACCAAAGATGAACAGAAGTCCGAACTTGACTGGTTCATCTCGGCGGCGGAACCGTTCAAAGGCATGGAAATCAACGTCCTGTCCGAAGGCATTCCGACGCATAGCTATGAATCCGAAGTTCTGACCAAAGCGTTTGAGGAAATCACCGGCATCAAAGTCAACCACCAGATTCTTGGTGAAGGCGAAGTTGTGCAGGCGGTTCAGACCCAGATGCAGACCAAACGGAATCTCTATGACGGTTACGTCAATGACTCCGATTTGATCGGCACGCATTCGCGTCTTCAGCTGGCCTATAACCTGACTGACCAGATGGCAGGC
Source organism: Pelagimonas sp. (assembly GCF_058892305.1). Classification (NCBI taxonomy): domain Bacteria; kingdom Pseudomonadati; phylum Pseudomonadota; class Alphaproteobacteria; order Rhodobacterales; family Roseobacteraceae; genus Pelagimonas; species Pelagimonas sp. The sequence goes on along the minus strand of NZ_JBZXVN010000044.1, from coordinate 23,637 downwards.
GATTGGGCGGGCACGACATCGCCAACCCTTGACCTGGCCGACTTTATGGGCAGCCAGTTCACAACCGGTCCCGATGGCGACCTGTATCAGCTCCCGGATCAGCAGTTTGCGAACCTCTATTGGTTCCGCAAAGACTGGTTCGATCGCGCCGACCTCCAGGAACAGTTCAAAGCAAAATACGGCTATGACCTTGGTGTTCCGGTCAACTGGTCCGCCTACGAAGACATCGCCGAGTTCTTTTCCAACGACGTCAAAGAAATCGACGGCACGGAAATCTATGGTCACATGGATTACGGCAAGCGGGCACCTGACCTTGGTTGGCGTATGACCGACGCGTGGCTGTCCATGGCTGGTGCCGGTTCCAAAGGTGAGCCAAACGGTGTGCCAATCGACGAATGGGGCATCCGCATGGAAGCCGGGTCCTGTAACCCAGCGGGCGCAAGCGTGTCTCGCGGTGGGGCAGCCAACGGTCCAGCGGCGGTTTACGCGATCCGCAAATGGGACGAATGGCTGCGTGCCTATGCGCCTCCCGGTGCGGCGTCTTATGACTTCTATCAGTCACTGCCAGCCTTGGCGCAGGGCAATGTTGCTCAGCAAATTTTCTGGTACACCGCGTTTACAGCGGACATGGTCAAGCCACAGTCCGAAGGCAACAACACGGTTGACGAAGCTGGTAAGCCCTTGTGGCGTATGGCGCCTTCGCCACACGGCCCTTATTGGGAAGAAGGCCAGAAGGTTGGCTATCAGGACGTTGGTTCTTGGACATTCCTGAAATCCACACCGTCTGATCGCGCTCAGGCCGCATGGCTCTATGCGCAGTTCGTGACATCCAAAACTGTTGATGTGAAGAAATCCCACGTGGGTTTGACCTTCATCCGCAACAGCTCGGTCAACCACGACAGCTTCTCTGAGCGTGCCGAAAACCTTGGTGGTCTGGTCGAGTTCTACCGTTCGCCTGATCGTGTGGCATGGTCGCCAACCGGTGTGAACGTTCCGGATTATCCAAAACTGGCGCAAATCTGGTGGCAGCAGATTGGTGACGTGAACTCGGGTGCCTTTACCCCGCAAGAAGCGATGAACCGTCTGGCCGAAGAAATGGACATCACCATGGCCCGTATGCAGCGCGCAGACGAGCAGGCGAATGTTTATGGCGGCTGTGGCCCACGCCTGAACGAGGAAAAGGATGCTGAGTACTGGTACGCCAATGGCGGTGCCAAGCCTCCTTTGGAGAACGAGAAACCCGCCGGTCAGACCGTCAACTATGACGAGCTGGTTGCACGCTGGGCGTCTGAGTAACTCCTCCTGACGCAGGCCGCGGTTCCTCCATCTCGCGGCCTGCTCACTCACTCCCTCTTGGCTCTGGTTCTTGCGCACAAGGATCAGAGCCTACTTTCCCCACTATTCACCGCCCGTGCCGACCCATCCCCCCGGGGGCATAGGTGAAAGGAGTAGCGCCTTATGGCACTCGAACTCAGACAGGTGACCAAACGGGTTGGCGGCGATCTGCACATCAAACCTGTGTCCCTGACCCTTGAGACTGGTCACTTTAACGTTCTTCTGGGCGCAACCGGATCTGGCAAGACCTCGCTGATTAAGCTGATGGCCGGCCTTGATCCAATTGCCGATGGCAGCGTGATTATGGATGGGACCGACGTCACCAAACTTAGCACGCAAAAGCGCAAGATCAGCCTCGTCCATCAGTTTTTCATCAACTACCCGCATATGACCGTGCGCGAAAACATCGCCTCGCCGCTCAAGGTGGCGGGCATGGCCAAATCTGAACTTGAGGGCCGTGTAGAAGAGGCCGCCAGCCTGTTGCAATTGGGCCCGATGTTGGATCGTCGCCCGCATGAATTGTCCGGTGGTCAGCAACAGCGCTGTGCGCTGGCCCGTGCGATTGCCAAGGAAAGCCGGGCGGTGTTCCTCGATGAACCCCTTGCAAACCTTGACTATAAGCTGCGCGAAGAGCTGCGGGCACAATTGCCGGAATTGTTCGCCGGGCGTGGCGCGGTGGTGGTTTATGCCACGTCGGAACCCGAAGAGGCGCTGATGCTTGGCGGGGAAACCGCGTTGATGGATGACGGACGCGTCACCCAGTTTGGTACAACCGCAGATATCTATCGCAACCCCGAAAACGTACAGGCGGCTGCGGTGTTTTCCGATCCGCCCATCAACACTGCGCCTGTGGTCAAGCAAGGCGATCAGGTCATGTTAAGCGCCGGTGTGAGCTGGTCAGTGAGTGGCGCGGCAGCGGGTTTGAGCGACGGCGAGTACACCATCGCGATCCGCCCGCACCATGTGTTGCCAGTGGCGAGCGGGGCGACGAACGTGCGCATGTCAGGTCGTGTGCAAGTGACCGAATTGACCGGATCAGAATCCAGCGCCCATTTCGAAATGGGGCAGGGGTCTTGGGTGTCACTCTCTCATGGCGTGCATCCGTATGAGGTTGGCGAGCTTCATGATTTTCATATGAATCCTTCGGAGTGCTACTTCTTTGCACCCGACGGCACACGGGTGGCGTAACATGGCTAAAATCACTCTCTCAAAACTACGCCATAGCTATTATCCCAATCCCTCTAGCCCGTCTGACTATGCGCTGAAAGAGATTGATCTGGATTGGTCGGATGGCGGTGCCTATGCCTTGCTAGGGCCATCTGGTTGCGGCAAGTCGACGTTGCTTAACATCATCTCTGGTCTGTTGGTTCCCTCCGAAGGGCGCATCTTGTTTGATGGCCAAGACGTGACCGAACTGGCACCCGACAAGCGCAATATCGCGCAGGTTTTCCAGTTCCCGGTGATCTATGACACCATGACGGTCTACGACAACTTGGCCTTTCCGCTGCGCAATCGCGGGCGGGATGAGGCGACTGTCAAGGAACGGGTCATGGCGATTGCCGAGATGCTTGAAGTCACTGATATGTTGGATCAAAAGGCCGCCGGTCTGTCCCCCGACAACAAGCAAAAGATTTCCATGGGCCGTGGTTTGGTGCGCGAAGATGTCAATGTTGTGATGTTTGACGAGCCACTGACCGTGATTGACCCCCATCTGAAATGGAAGCTGCGCAGCAAGCTCAAAGAGCTTCATCAACGTGTCAAAGCCACGATGATCTACGTGACCCATGACCAAACCGAAGCGTTGACCTTTGCCGATCAGGTGGTGGTGATGCAGGACGGCGAAGTGGTTCAGATCGGCACCCCGGTTGAGCTTTTTGAACGTCCTGCCCACACCTTTGTCGGCCATTTCATCGGCTCACCGGGCATGAATGTTCTTCCCTGCGAGGTGCAAGGTGGTCAGGCCCTTTTGGCCGGTCAAACAGTCCCGCTTGAGGGGGCCATCATTGGTACGCCCAATGGCAAAACCGAGATTGGCGTGCGACCCGAATTTGTCACTATCGCTGATGCGGGATTGGCGGCAACGGTTACCAAAGTCTCTGATCTTGGTCGCCATATGGTTATCGAATGTGATCTCGCAGGCGCACGCGTCAACGCCGTCGTCAACGGCTCGGCCCCTGACAAGGGCGCAACCGTTCACCTGTCGTTTAGACCTGATCAAACCCGTCTTTATGTCGACGGCTGGATCGCAACCCAAGCGCAGGAGGCTGCGGCATGAAAACCGAAAACAACAAAGGCTGGTTCTTTGTCCTGCCCGTTTTGATCCTTGTGGCGTTTAACGCGCTGATCCCGATGATGACGGTGGTCAACTATTCGGTCCAAGAGACCTTTGGTGACAACGTGTTCTTCTGGCAAGGTCTTGATTGGTTTGAACAAATTCTGCGCTCTGACCGGTTCCACGCCGCGCTTGGCCGTCAGTTCCTATTCACCTTTTTGATCCTTATCATCGAAATCCCGCTTGGCATTGCCATCGCACTTGCCATGCCGCGCAAAGGGTTTTGGGTGCCGGTTTGCCTTGTCACTATGGCGCTGCCGATGCTGATCCCATGGAATGTCGTCGGCGCGATGTGGAACATCTTCACGCTGCCCGATATCGGCCTTTTGGGATATTTCTTTAACCATGTTTTGGGCATCGAATATAACATGACCCAAAGCCCACTGGCCGCTTGGATGACGATTGTCACCATGGATGTGTGGCACTGGACGTCGCTTGTTGTGCTCTTGGCCTATGCCGGTCTGGTGTCGATCCCCGATGCCTATTATCAAGCCGCCAAAATCGACGGTGCCAGCAATTGGAGCGTCTTCCGCTACATCCAGCTACCCAAGATGAAAAACGTTCTGACCATCGCGATCTTGTTGCGGTTCATGGACAGTTTCAACATCTACACCGAGCCGTTCGTGCTCACCGGTGGCGGCCCCGGCAACTCGACCACGCTGCTTTCAATCGATCTGGTGAAAATCGCCCTTGGTCAATTTGACCTCGGCCCGGCGGCGGCCATGAGCCTGATCTACTTCGCAATCACCCTTTTGGTTAGCTGGCTGTTCTACACGCTGATGACCAAAGACGACCTGAACTGAGGACTGATCATGCAAAAACGATCCATCGTCCCCATCGTCTATATCCTCTTCCTGCTGTTGCCAATCTATTGGCTCGTGGCGATGAGCTTTAAGACGACCAATGAAATCCTGTCCGGGTTTTCTCTTTTCCCCCAGACCTTTACGCTGGAAAACTACAAGGTGATCTTCACCGACCCCAGCTGGTATTGGGGCTATATCAACTCAATCATCTATGTGTCGTTGAACACGGTGATCTCGGTGGCGGTGGCGCTTCCGGCGGCCTATGCCTTCTCGCGCTACCGGTTCCTTGGTGACAAACAGCTGTTCTTCTGGCTGCTGACCAATCGTATGGCTCCGGCTGCTGTTTTCGCACTGCCCTTCTTTCAGCTCTATTCGGCTGTAGGCCTTTTCGACACCCATCTCGCGGTTGCTCTGGCGCATTGCCTGTTCAACATTCCGCTGGCGGTATGGATTCTCGAAGGCTTCATGGGCGGTATCCCCAAAGAGCTAGACGAAACCGCCTTTGTTGACGGCTATAGCTTCCCGCGCTTTTTCGCGACGATCTTTATCCCGTCGATCAAGGCGGGGGTCGGCGTCGCCGCGTTCTTCTGTTTCATGTTCTCATGGGTGGAACTGCTGCTCGCCAAAACCCTGACGGCGGTCTACGCCAAGCCGATCGCGGCCACGATGACCAAAACCGCCTCAAGCGCGGGTTATGAGTTGGGGCTGCTGGCGGCGGCGGGGACTCTGACAATCATTCCGGGCGCAATCGTGATCTATTTTGTCCGCAACTATATCGCGAAGGGCTTCGCGATGGGGAGGGTTTGATATGCTTTCATGGATGGCATGGACCTGGCCAACGGCTTTGGTTTTTATCGGAATTTTCAGCGCGATCGGGGTTCTGACGTTTTTGGAAATCCGCCGACCCGGAGGGGATGAGCGCAAAGGCGTGCTTGGCCTGACCACAACCCGAGGGGATCGCTTGTTCATTGCCCTGTTAGGCACAAGCTACATCTTTTTGGCGTGGCTTGGGTTGGTGGGGCAACCGGTCTGGTGGCCGCTGTTCATATCAATCGGTTGGGGCGCCTTCTGCTTTTGGAAGGTCTGACCCTTAAACACGATCCGATGCGCTTGCGGGCGCATCGGTCGCTTTTCCTCTTGCCAGACAAATTCCGAAGGGGAATGGCTTCCAGCGGCCCTCGACTAAAGAAATAGTTTTGAACATGAGTGATGTTCGTATACGTTCGCCCGAACACCTGATTTGACCGGAAACCAACGCAAATGCGCAAGAAACACGACAAATCCCTTCTGACCGAGGTCGAACTCGAGTTTATGAACGTGATTTGGGAACTCGGCCAAGGCACAGTCCGCGAGATCCACGCCAAAGCCAATGAGGCTCAGGAACGTGCATATACATCGGTGGCGACCGTGCTCAAAATCATGGAACAGAAAGGGTTCTTGACCTCTGGTCGCAAAGAGCGGTCCTTGGTCTACAAGCCCTCGGTACCAAAGGCAGATTATCAAAAGGCAAGCCTTAAGAACCTATCAAGCAAGCTTTTCAACGATGCCCCTGCAACTCTGGTTGCGCGCCTTGTGGAGGACGAGGACGTGACCAATGAGATGCTCATGGAGATGCGGGCGCTGCTAGAGGAAAGGTTGGGGGAGGACAATGAACGCTGATGCTGTTCTGAATGCATATATCGACCTAAATCTGCTACTTTTAGTGGGTATAACGGTCTGGATGGGGCTCCGATGGGGCCTGTCGAAATCAAAGCTGGGCTTTGAGTTCATCCGTCAAAAAACGCTTTTGACATGGATGATTGCCGGTCTTGTTGCCGCGCCTTTTGTGGCGGATGGCTTAAACGGCACCCTAATCACGCAAGCGCCGAACCTAAGTGACATGTTGGTGGCGCAATACCTGTCTGGCAATGTCAGCATGAGCGCGACTGAGTTCGAAGGGCTGCTTGGCGCACGCGAAAGCTTTGAGCGGGATGTTCTGCTTGGGCAATCGACATTGGCTCAGGCCCTTTGGGGCTTGCTGGCTGTTGGGGCGGTTCTGTCTGTGCTGATCACCCTGCGCGCCGCTTTGAAACTGCGCGCAATTCTAACGGCGTCTTATGTCTTGCGCCGTATCGGTCGCGTGCAAATTCTTGTGTCGGAAACAACGCGGATTGCCTTTGCCACCCGTGGTTTGCGCAATCGCTATGTGGTTCTGCCGTCGGGGATGCTTCATTCCGGAACAGACTTGCGCATGGTCGTCGCTCATGAGTTGCAGCATTTTCGCCATGGTGATGTGGAAACGGAGTTTTTGTTCGAGGCGTTGCGTCCGATCTTGTTTTGGAACCCTGCCTTTTTCATCTGGCGTCAGGAAATCCGCGCGATGCGGGAATATGCTTGTGATCAGGCGCTTGTTCGCCGTCACGGTTTTGATGCCCGCGCCTATTGCGAATGTTTGATCCGCGCCTGTGAAAGCGCAATTCAAGCCCGTCGGGGGGCGCATCTGTCAACGCCAACGGTAGGTCTTGTTGACCTGCGCAATGCCCGCCGCGGCGCGACGCTGAAACGCCGCATTGTGGCAGCGACCGCGACCCGCGAGGTTGAAGATGCCCGTTTTGGTTGGCTGATGCTATTGGCAGCGCTGCTAAGCCTGAGCTTTGCCACGGCTTTGATGATCCAACGCCCGGCGGATTGGAGCCATGATCGGTTGATGTTGTCGACGATCGTCAATCTGGAACGCATGGCGGCGCGCAATGCTGCGCCTGTCCAATCGGACCTACCGGCCGGTTTTGTGTTCTCGTCCTACTGACCCTGTTTTGTCTGCGCTTGTGTTGATAAGGTGCAGACAAAAGAGGCGGAGACATGAGCTATAAAGACATCAAAGCCGATGTATTGCGCCGTATCACATCGGGCGATTGGCCGCCGGGGCATTTGATGCCAAGCGAGCTTGAGCTTTGCGATGAATACGGCAGCGCCCGCGCCACGGTTAACCGGGCCTTGCGGGAGCTGGCCGAAGAAGGTGTGTTAGAGCGCAAACGCAAATCTGGCACCCGCGTTCGCAGCGCCCCGAAACGGCAAGCGCGGTTTGATATCCCATTGACCCGGTTGGAAGTTGAAGGCCGAGGTGCGGTCTATCGCTATGCTCTGGTGGCGCGAGAGGCCTGTGACGCGCCAGATTGGCTGCGGGCGCGTATGGCGCTTGGTCCTGCGGATCGGGTGCTTCATCTAACATGTATGCATTTTGCCGATGGTCAGCCGTTTCAGCACGAGGATCGCTGGATCAACCTCGCGGCCTTGCCGCAGGCGGAAGGGGCGGATTTCGGAGCGGTTGGCCCAAACGAATGGCTTGTGGCGACGATCCCGTTTTCCGATGTCGAGATCGGGTTTGGCGCGGTGTCTGCGGAGCCGGATTTGGCGGCATTTATGGGATGCGTAAACGGCGAGGCGCTTTTCCAGATGGAGCGCGCGACCTGGTTTAACAGCCAGCCGGTGACCTACGTGCGAATGAGCTATCAGCCCGGCTACCGGATGCGCACACGCTATTGAGGTTTCGGGACGTCGCAACGGGCGCCCAAATTCCGTCGACGGAATTTGTCACCGCGTGAGGCTGGCGTTGCGCAACGGGATGACAGCGCGGCGATAGGTTTCGCGGATTTGGTCGTGGGCAATGTGGCGACCATCGCGTACCAAATGCCGCCCCGCAGACCAGACATCGGCCACCAAATGGTTTCCACCTGCAAAGATAAAACTGTCCAAGGCCGTATCGGGTGGCAGATCGGCCAGATCGGGATGGGACCTATCAAGCGCCAGAAGGTCGGCCCAGGCCCCGATTTCAATCCGCCCGCTGCCACGCCCGGCCGCCTGTGCACCGCCGCGCGCCGCAAGGTCCATCAAACGCCGACCGGTCGAGAGGTCAGCCGTGGCTAGGGCGGCGCGACTATGGTCTCTGAGACGTTGAGACGTATCGAGCTGACGCAGCTCTTCAGCCAAGGAAATGCGGATATTGCTGTCGGATCCGATGGCCATCGCCCCGCCATTCCCAAACCATCGAACCCCATCGAAAGTCCCATCCCCGAGACTGGCTTCGGTTAGCGGGCACAGTCCGGCACTGGCTCCGGTGCGGGCCATTGCGCGGGTTTCATCTGCGGTCATTTGCGTCAGGTGGATCAGGCTCCAGCGCTCATCAATCGGTAGATTGTCGAGCGCCCATTCCACCGGACGGGCACCATAGGCGGCTTTCACCTCTGCAACCTCGGCCTGTTGTTCGGACAGATGCATATGGATCGGACCCCCCCTTGCCAGTTCGACAATGTGCCGCACATCTTCACTCGCAACGGCGCGGAGCGAATGCGGGGCGGTGCCGGTCACACAATCGGAGGGCAGCGACGAGACTGCCCGGCGTGCACCGTCCAGTAACCGGGCATACCTATCCAGATCATTGCCAAATCGCACCTGACCGGCGGCTAAATCGCGCCCTTCGCAGCCACCATATTGATACATCACCGGCAAAAGGGTGAGACCAATCCCCGAGGTTTCTGCTGCCGCAACAATGCGTTGAGACATTTCCGACAGGTCATCATAGGGCGTGCCACCCGGTTGATGATGCAGGTAGTGAAATTCGACAGAAGCCCCAAACCCGGCTTCGAGCATTTCCATCTGCACATAGGTGGTGATGGCTTGAACATGCTCGGGTGTGAGTTGGTCGAGAAAGCGGAACATCAACTGGCGCCACGTCCAAAAGCTGTCTTGACCTGAGGGGCCGCGCGCTTCGGACAGGCCGGCCATGGCGCGTTGAAATGCGTGGCTATGCCCATTGGCCGGGGCCGGGATCAGCAGGCCGACCGTTGTTCCCTTGGCCGGTGTGTTGGACGTAATCGATGCAATCTTGCCGTGGTCCAGTGTGAGAGTGACATCGCTTTGCCATGTCTCACCAATCAACGCCTGCTTGGCCCAAACTCTGTCCATCTGATCTTGACTCGTTTTCTTGACTCGCATTATGTCTATACATAAGCAGTAAAAACACACTCATACAAGCGGTAAAACCCGATACCCAAGAGGCCAAGATGCTTTTGACGAACTGCCATGTGGCAAGCCTGCACGGTGACACCCCTTATGGGGCGGTCCAGACCGGCGCGATTTGGATGCGAGATGCCAAAATCGCTTGGGTCGGTGCGGAGAGAGATATTCCCGACGCCGCCAGAGAAGACGCGAGCGTCGATCTTGAGGGCCGTTTGGTGACGCCGGGCTTGATTGATTGCCACACGCATCTGGTGTTTGGCGGCGATCGGGCAGATGAGTTTGAGAAGCGCCTCAACGGGGTCAGCTACGAAGAGATCGCCCGTGCGGGCGGCGGGATTTTATCCACCCTAACTGCAACGCGGCAGGCCAGTGAAGATGCGCTGTTGCAAGGGGCGCTGACCCGGCTTGATGCGCTGATTGGCGAAGGGGTGACCACGGTTGAGGTGAAATCCGGCTATGGGCTAGAGGCGGACACCGAGCTGCGGATGCTGCGGGTCGCGCGCCTTTTGGCCGAGCACCGTGATATCGACGTGCAGACAACCTATTTGGCCGCCCATGCGGTACCGCCGGAATATGCCGGGCGGGCCGATGCCTATTTGGACGAGATTGTCATCCCAACCATGCGTCTTGCCGCGCAAGACGGGTTGGTCGATGCGGTGGATGGGTTTTGCGAAGGCATTGCGTTTTCGACCGCTCAAATTGCGCGGGTGTTTGACGCGGCCAAGGCGCTGAACCTGCCTGTGAAACTCCATGCCGAACAGCTTAGCCATCAGGGTGGCACGGCGTTGGCGGCGCGGCTGGGCGCTTTGTCAGTGGATCATCTTGAATACGCAACGGCGGCGGATGCCAAGGCGATGTCGCAAGCGGGCAGTGTTGCGGTGCTTTTGCCCGGAGCGTTCTACACGCTACGCGAAACGCAAATGCCACCTGTCCAAGCCTTTCGCGATCACGATGTGCCCATGGCCTTGGCCACCGATTGCAATCCGGGCAGCTCGCCTTTGGCGTCACTTTTGTTGGCAATGAATATGGGCTGCACCCTTTTTCGGATGACCCCAGAAGAGGCTTTGGACGGGGTAACACGGCATGCGGCGCGCGCCCTCGGGCTTGTGGATCGCGGTGTGATTGCGCCGGGAAAACGCGCCGATCTTGCGGTTTGGGATGTGCAAAGTCCGGCCGAACTCGCCTATCGTATTGGCTTTAACCCACTTTACAAACGTATCAAAGGAGGCGTGCTGTGACGCTGACCCTGTTGCCGGGGCAAACGCCCCTGACTGACCTTGAAACTCTTTGGCGACAACGGGTTAAGCCGAAGCTGAGCCGGGGTGCAAAACCCGATGTTGAGGCCGCCGCAGAGCTTGTGCGCCAAGCAGCGGCGGGCGAGGAGGCGGTTTACGGCGTCAATACCGGCTTTGGAAAATTGGCCAGTCTCAAGATTGCCGCCAAGGACACAGAGGCGCTGCAACGCAACCTGATCCTGAGCCATTGTTGCGGCGTCGGCGATCCATTGGACCGCGCCACCACCCGGTTGATGATGGCGCTGAAACTGCTGTCGTTGGGACGTGGGGCCAGTGGCGTGCCGTGGTCAACGATCGAGATGATCGAGGCGTTGCTAGAACACGGCGTGACGCCGGTGGTGCCGGGGCAGGGATCGGTCGGGGCATCGGGCGATTTGGCCCCGCTTGCGCATATGGCGGCGGTGATGATCGGTGCGGGAGAGGCCGAGTTTGACGGGGCCGTTATGCCCGCAACCGAGGCATTGGCCAAAGCAGGGCTTGCACCGATCACATTGGGCCCCAAAGAGGGGTTGGCGTTGATCAATGGCACTCAGTTTTCGACGGCCTGCGCCCTAGTTGGGCTTTGGGGAGCTTGGGATAACCTGCGCGCTGCTTTGGTTACCGGGGCGCTGTCGACGGATGCGATCATGGGTTCGACCGCGCCTTTGGTGGATGAGATTCACACCCTGCGCGGCCATGCCGGTCAGATCGAATTTGCCCGTGCTCAACGCGCGCTTTTAGAGGGGTCGGAAATCCGCGAAAGCCATCGCGATGGTGATACGCGTGTCCAAGACCCGTATTGCATTCGCTGTCAGCCACAGGTCGTGGGAGCGACGATGGACCTACTGCGCTTTGCGGCGCGCAACCTTGAAATTGAGGCCAACGCAGTGACGGATAACCCGTTGGTTCTTGTTGGTGAGGGGCGCATCGTGTCGGGCGGGAATTTCCACGCCGAACCGGTGGGATTTGCCGCCGATCAGATTGCCGTGGCCTTGTCCGAAATTGGCGCGATAGCACAACGTCGGATTGCTCTTATGGTTGATCCGAGCCTGAGCTTTGATCTTCCGCCGTTCTTGACACCGGAACCGGGGTTGAATTCAGGGTTGATGATTGCCGAGGTCACAACGGCGGCTTTGATGAGCGAAAACAAACATCTCGCCAATCCCTGTACCACCGATTCAACGCCCACATCCGCCAATCAAGAGGACCATGTCAGCATGGCGGCCCACGCGGCGCGGCGCTTGTTGCGGATGAACGACAACCTGTCGGGAATTCTGGGTGTAGAGGCGCTTTGTGCTGTGCAAGGGATTGAATTTAGGGCGCCTTTGCAGACCTCAATTCCGCTGCAACAGGCAATGGCCGCCCTGCGCACCAAGGTTGCGACGCTGACAGATGACCGATTTCTGGCACCCGATATCGCACGCGCGAGCGCAATGATCCAAAATGGCGAACTGGTCGCTGGTCTTGCTTTGCCGACATTGGAGGCACAGCAATGACCCCGGTTTCCGTGATAGAAGGCAGCAGCCCGATCATCCTTGGCTTGCCCCATACCGGCACCTTTGTGCCACCCAATGTTTGGGCGGAACTCAACCCGATTGGGCGGGATTTGGCGGATACAGATTGGCACGTGGATCAGCTCTATGACGGCGTTATCGACGGGCTAACCACGGTGCGTGCCAATTTTCATCGCTATGTGATTGATGCCAATCGCGACCCAAGCGGAGCAAGCCTTTATCCCGGTCAAAACACCACAACCTTGGTGCCGCTGACCGATTTTGAAGGCCGCGACATTTGGCAATCCGCGCCGGATCAAGGCGAAATCGAAGCGCGACGTGTGGCCTTTCATGCGCCCTATCACGTGGCGATGCAGGCCCAGATAAAGAGGGTTTTGGCCACACATGGTGTTGTGATCTTGTTTGATTGCCATTCCATTCGCGGGCGCATTCCGTTCCTTTTTGACGGGCTATTGCCGGATTTGAATGTCGGGACGGATTATGGCGTGACCTGCGACCCTCGGATCGAGGCCGCCATGTGGCAGGACTGTCAGAACGCGCCCGGATATAGCGCGGTTTTGAATGGACGGTTTCGGGGCGGTTGGACGGTTCGCCGCTATAGCGCACGGGATCAGAACTGCCACACGATCCAGCTTGAACTGGCTCAGTCCACTTACCTGTCCGCCGAAACCCCGCCTTGGACCTATGACCCGGACAAAGCGGGCGCATTGCGCGAACAGCTTTCGCAAATTCTACAAACACTGGCCGATTTGGCCCCCACGTTGAAAGGCACATCATGAGCGATCCGCGCCACAACTCCCGCACTGTCATCGCCCCCATAGGGACCGAGATTAGCGCCAAAAGCTGGCTCACCGAAGCACCCATGCGGATGTTGATGAACAATCTGCATCCGGATGTTGCGGAAAACCCCAATGATTTGGTGGTTTACGGCGGTATCGGTCGGGCCGCTCGGACATGGAAGGATTTTGATCAGATCGTCGACAGCCTGCGTCGGTTGGACGATGATCAGACGCTTTTGGTGCAATCGGGCAAGCCGGTTGGCGTGTTTCGGACCCACCGCGATGCGCCACGCGTTTTGATCGCCAACAGCAATTTGGTGCCGCATTGGGCAACGTGGGATCATTTCAACGAACTCGATAAAAAGGGTCTGGCGATGTATGGCCAGATGACCGCCGGATCGTGGATATACATCGGCTCGCAAGGGATTGTGCAGGGCACCTATGAGACCTTTATGGAGGCGGGACGCCAGCACTATGGTGGTGACCTAACCGGGCGTTGGATTTTGACCGGCGGCCTTGGCGGTATGGGTGGCGCGCAACCCTTGGCGGCCGTGATGGCGGGGGCCTGTTGTCTGGCGGTGGAATGTAACGAGACAAGCGCCGATTTCCGTCTGCGCACCCGCTATGTGGATGAAAAGACCCATTCCTTGGACGACGCGCTTGCGATGATCGAGGGCTGGACCAAAGCGGGAGAGGCGAAATCCGTGGCTTTGATCGGCAATGCGGCGGATGTGTTTCCCGAGATTTTAGCGCGCGGTGTGCGCCCCGATATTGTTACCGACCAAACCAGCGCCCATGACCCGATCAACGGCTATCTTCCACAGGGGTGGAGCGTGGCGGAGTGGCGTGCCAAGGCCGAAAGCGCCCCCAAAGACGTCGAAGCAGCGGCCCGCGCCAGCATGAAAACACAGGTTGCGGCGATGGTCGACTTTCATGAGGCCGGTGTTCCAACAGTGGACTATGGCAACAACATCCGCCAAATGGCTTTGGAAGAGGGGTTGGAGAATGCCTTTGCATTTCCAGGGTTTGTCCCCGCCTATATCCGGCCGTTGTTTTGCAAAGGCATTGGGCCGTTTCGGTGGTGCGCCTTGTCGGGTGATCCCGAAGACATCTACAAAACCGATGCCAAGGTCAAAGAGCTTGTCGATGATCCGCACTTGCACAATTGGCTTGATATGGCGCGTGAAAGGATCGCGTTTCAAGGGCTTCCGGCGCGGATTTGTTGGGTCGGTTTGGGCATTCGTCACAAGCTTGGCTTGGCCTTCAACGAGATGGTGCGCAGCGGAGAGCTAAGCGCGCCGGTGGTGATTGGCCGCGACCACCTTGACAGCGGTTCGGTCGCCTCGCCCAATCGCGAGACCGAGGCGATGCGCGACGGATCGGACGCGGTGAGCGATTGGCCGTTGTTGAATGCGCTCTTGAATACCGCGTCGGGCGCGACATGGGTGTCGCTTCATCACGGTGGCGGCGTTGGCATGGGGTTTAGCCAACATTCCGGCATGGTGATTTGTTGTGACGGTAGCGCCGACGCGGACCGTCGGATTGCCAATGTGTTGTGGAACGATCCGGCGACGGGGGTGATGCGACACGCGGATGCAGGGTATGATGAGGCCAAGGATTGCGCCCGCGAACACGGTTTGGATTTGCCGGGAATACTGTGAGCTTATTTTTCAGAGGCAGGCCCTGGTTTCAGGGCTGTGTCCAAGGCCGCCAAAAGCGCCGATCGGGTGACAGGTTTCATGAGACGGATGTCCTCGGAGCGTAGCCCGTTGCCATGAACGGTGGCCTCGCTGGCATATCCCGACATGAAAACAGCGGGCAAATCTGGGTTCAATTCGCGCAGGGCACGGGACAACGACGTGCCCTGAAGCGTGCCGGGCATGACGATGTCGGTTAGCAAAAGATCAAAGCCCGGGTTGCGTTGGAAAATTTCAAAGGCTTCGTCCCCAGATGAGGCCGCAACAACATTGTACCCTGCGTTGGACAATGTCGTGACCAATAGGTCAAGCAGCTCTGGCTCATCCTCAACAACAAGGACAGTCTGTCCTCCTGTTGTCAGGCGAGAAGGGGGCGACGATTTCTGCGGTGAGCTTACTTTGCCAGATTTGCTGATGGGGAAATAAAGTTTGAAGGTCGTACCTTCTCCGAGTTCTGAATAGACGCGCACCGTGCCACCAGATTGCCGCATGAAACCCAAAACCATCGACAAGCCAAGCCCCGAGCCCTTGCCCGCCGGTTTGGTTGAAAAGAACGGTTCAAAAATGCGGTCGATTGTAGCATCTGAGATGCCGCTCCCGGTATCCGAAATCGCCAAAAGCGCATAGCGCCCCGGCGGAACGTCTTCGCCGCGCTCTACAATATAATCGCCATCAATGCGCAGATTGGTCGTTTCGATGGTGAGCTTGCCGCCATTCGGCATTGCGTCGCGGGCATTGATCAGAAGATTGAGTACGGCGTTTTGCAATGCACTTTGGTCGGCTTCTATCGGCCACAATCCGGCTAGCAAAGACACCTCAACATCAATATTTGCCGGTACTGTCCGTCCAGCCCAATTTTTGATGTCACGCACAATATCGTTGAGGTCAATCACCTGTGGGGTCAAGCGCGCCTTGCGCGCAAAACTCAGCATATTCTGCGTTAGTTCCGACCCGCGTTGAACAGATGATGTGATCGAGTCGATCATGCTCAAGTGTTCGGGGTTCTGGGTGACGTCACGAAGCATTTCCGCATTGCCTAGAATGACCGCCAGCAAATTATTGAAATCATGAGCAACCCCGCCGCTGAGTTTACCCACCGCTTCCAACCTCTGAGATTGAGCGAGCTGTGCTTCGAGGGACTTGCGTTCAAGCTCGGCCTCTTTGCGGTGGCGAATGTCCAGTGCGGTAAAGCGTACAGACCGCTGACCATCCAGAGGGAGGTGGCTCAAGGTCAATTCGCAGATGACTGGCTTGCCATGTATGGGCAAAAGTTCAGCTTCGCAAATACGTGTTTCACCAGCCAAGGCAGCGGCAACGTAGTCTTGCAATTGTTGGGTCGTATCCGTGCCAAATGAAACTTGCCCGGCAAAAAGGTCGGAGTAAGTGAGGGTGCTCTTTAGATGGTCTACGCTGGTATTAAAAAGCTCAGCAGCTTTGGAATTGGCGCGGACAAACCGGTTTTCGTCGACATTATAAATCATAATAGCCGCAGGCGAATGCTCGAGCAGTGTGTTGATCTCGTCATGGCTGGTCTTGAGCTCGTCGAAGGTTTTTGACCAATGGCTGCGAAGACGGTCGGTAATAAAGACCGCAGCATACGTCACATTGGCAAAAATGGTAGCAATAATAACCCATTGTACGAAATCGCGGTTTCGGTCGGCCAGTGTGGTTTCGGAAACCAGAACCCCGGACACATACAAGAACCCAACGCCCAAAATGGTTGCGGTAATCCCGCTCAGCGCAAAAATGGCATTTCTGTAAGAGGACAAAACTACCAAAAGCATTGGAATCAGAAAAAATATCAGTAACGCCCCGGCGCCTAAACCAATCTGGATCAAGCCAGCAAGGCAGCCGATAAAAGTGATGGCCATGAGAAAACAGGCGACCTTTTCTAACGAGAAACGGTGCCGGAAATACAGCGTGGTTGCCATTATGGCGACAGCCACAAGCTGCGAGACACTGTGAAACTTCGGACCGTCGATAGCGATCCGGTAGGTGTTTACCACCAAGCCGACCAAGCACAGCAGGACAATTACACGAAGCAACGGGTCGAAGTGCACCCTGAGGTTTTGCCGGAGATGCTCCCCCAAAATGCTGCCGCGATCAAATGGCATGCTGAATATTCTCTCAAAATTGTTTCAAGCACGCTAACGTAAAGCTGCTGTTGTCCAAAGGAAAAATGATCGGTCGATCAAGTTTGTTGCCGTTGGCCGATCCTTTTTGAGGTTAAACCTGTGCCTTGAGGGTTTGTTGGCTCCAATTTTGGATAGAAACGGCGTTCGCTGGCAACTCAATTGCCAGACCTGAGGCAAAGCGGTCGAAATCTGCGCGGCTGCCGGGACCGACGCCAACAAGGACAGGAATCCCATGTTCCATAGCCTTGCCAATGGCCGACACGAAACCACGCCCGGCGGCCTCTTCGGGGCCAAATTTGTTGAGAATGAACATCTGCGCTTGGCTCATGTTGCTGCTTTCAACTTGGGCGACGGCCTCGGCGATGGCGGATGGGTCAAGGCGGCAGGCATCGGAACCGGCCCCGAGGTCTTGGGTGATCTGAATGATGTTGCCATCAGGCAAAACCCGGACTTTCATATCACAGCCGTTTTCGAACTGGCTTGTGTGGCGCATCTCTTTGACGATCCCAGCAAGGGAAATGCCTTTGTCCAAAAGCGTTTGGGCCGTTTCTGCCAAAAGCCGGTCGGTTTCCCCTTTTCCGGGCGCGTTGACAACTGCGATTTTCATGGGAATGCTCCTTATTCTGCGGCTGTTATTGCCGACCAATCCACACCCCGCGCTCCGGTGAGAAACCCATCAGAGAGCCGCGCGGATGGATCAATCTCGGCCAATCTGGTCGCGATGTCCAATGGGTCCGCCCCGTCGATCAATGCGCGGTAGGCCGTGCAGATGTTCGTAAAACCAGTGCTTTGCGGTGACAGGCGCAGGGCAGAGACCCCGGCATCACGCAAAGCGGCGAGCTGAAACACCGTGCTGGCATAGGTGTCCGACAGGGTTTGCACACCGTTCATGGCCAAAAACGGTTTGTCGTCCATTGTCAAAACATCCAATCCATCGGGGTCGTCTTCGCAGGCAAATTGGCAATTGTCTTTGCTACGGCCATGCAAACGGGCGTGATAACAGCGGCCCGAGATTGCCAAGGGCAGTCGGCCATGGCCCCAAACCTCGATCGCCATGCCCAATTCCGCCCCGGCGGCACAGAGCACCCTTACCGAAGACAGCGGGAGTTCCGGAGGCAGGCAAACCCGTTTTGCGCCGCGAGAGGCCAACCAACGCAGGGTGCCCTCGTTATAGACATTGACCAACGGGCCAACGGCGAAAGCGGTTTCCGCCGGCAAGCTGGCGAGTGCGGTCAGGTCGTTGACCTCGACCATGACACCCATATCGGAAAGCTCATCGGTCATTTTTCGTTCACGTTTTAAGGTGACAAGTGCAAGCGAGGTCAAGATCACCTCTTTGCCCGCATCCACGAGGGTCGAGATCGCGTCAGGGATGTCCTTTTGATAAAACGGCAGGCGTTTTGAGCAGACAAGTTCGCCCAAAACCACCCGGTCCACCGGCGTGGCGGCGAGACCCTGATAAAGGCTGCTCCATTCCTCGGCTGACCAGAAGAATTGATTTGGTCCAACAGTCAGTTCCACGGTCTATCTCCAGGTCTTTTTGTAGGCACCGGCGGTGGTGGCCCCGCCCTCAGAAAGGCGCGCCATCATACCCTTGGGCATGGGTTGACCGGCCTCAAGTGCGTCAACCGCAGCGCGGAAATTGCGCACCACCTGCGCCACATAGGACCGCGAGCGTTGCCGCCCTTCGATCTTGAGCGCGGTCACACCCGCCGATGCCAATTGCGGGATCAGTTGTTCGGCATTGAGGCTCACCGGATCTTCGAACAGATGGGCGGTAAGCTCTTGGGCTTTAAAGCGTCCTTTGCACAGGGTCGGGTAGGGGGCCGGTTCGTTTTTACCAACACGGTGAATGGTATAGCCGCCCAATTTGGCATCAAGCGCGCCACCAGTTTCGTGGTATTGCACATGTTCGGCGGGGGAACAGACGCCGTTCATATTCGGGCTTTCACCCGTGGCATAAGACGAAAGCGAACAGCGCCCTTCAGCCATGACACAAAGCCCGCCAAAGACAAACACTTCGGTTTCGACCTGGGTTTCGGCGTTGATGGCCTTAATCTCTGGGACCGACAAAACCCTAGGCAAAACCACGCGTTTGACTCCAAATTCATCGGCATAGAAGTTTATGATGTCGGCATTGGCTGCCGCCGCTTGAACCGACAAATGCAGGCGCAAATCGGGGTGCCTGTCGCGCCCATAGGCGAGCAATCCGGGATCCGCAAGGATCACCGCATCGGCCTCGGCGGTTTTGGCGTCGGTAATGGCGTTGTGCCAGATCGCTTCATCCCCAGCGCGCGGATAAGTGTTGATCGCCACCAAAACCTTGGAGCCGTGGTGATGAGCAAAGGCGATGCCCTCGCGCATTTCATCGCGATCAAAGTTCAGGCCGGGAAAGTTGCGGGCGTTGGTTTCATCGGCAAAACCACAATAAACGGTATGCGCCCCGGCCTTGACTGCGGCACGTAGCGCGGCGGGGGTTCCGGCGGGACAGACTATTTCCATCACCATAGTCCAGCCTCTTCGGATCGGTGCAAACAGACGCCCGTGCGCCGTTCGACAAGCGCCGAGAATTGACGCAATGGGCCCCCGAGCGGGCCGGTGATCTGGGCCAATTCTTCGGTCAGGTCCAACTCGGCGTCATCCACTGCGTTGCGCAGGGCAAGGGCGGCGGCGGTGTCACCCTCGACCACCAAATCGCGGGAAAAGAACAGCGCATCACCGTCATAGGCCCCATGAACAAGGCCAAGCAAAGCGGCCAATGGGCCGCGAATGGCGGCGTCATAGTCATCCGCTTTGCGCAGCACAGCCATGCTTGGCTCTCCGCCATTGGGATGCAGCCCAAGAACAATTGGCAGATCGGTTGGATCCAGAATAAAACGTGCTTGATCGTGCTGCCCCAGACGCCGGAACAGGCCCGGATGCTGGTTGGCCAATCGGCGCGAATAAGCGGTCAGCGACCAAGACATCGGGGCAAGGGGCAGAACCCGCAGCAAAGCGCGCAACGCCAAAGGCGCGCGCGGGATGTGTTGCGGTGTGTCTGATGGGGTCGGGTCGATATGCAAATCGGCTCCTTTCCTATCAAGGGTAAAAGCGTTCACATTTGGCCTATCGTTGTGCTGGCCCTGCCGGTTTGACAATCGTCAATTTTGGCCGACAAAAATGCTGATAAGCCCGCGCCATTGCCCCAACTCGGAGCCAGCAATGCGCCTTTTGCCCCCATTTGCGACTTTGCGATCCTTTTTGGGTTGGTGCGGTGACACGGATCAATTCAAACGGATCAACGCACCTGTGTCGATCCGCCATCAGATGACGGCGGTGCACCGCGCGGTGCTTGAGGCGGAAGGGCCAGTTTTGTCGTTTGATCATGCCGTTTTGGAGGATGGATCACGCGCGCAAATGCCAGTGGTGACCAACCTTTTCGGCACCACGGGACGGGTCGCGGCGGGGCTTGGTATTGATTTGGATGGGGTCGATGACCTTGGGGCGTTTCTGGCGTCGTTGCGCGCGCCAACCCCGCCCGAGGGCGTGCGCGATGCGCTGTCACGCTGGCCGATGTTGCGCGCCGCCATGGCGACCCGGCCAAAAATAACCCGACGCGCGCCGGTTCAAGACGTGGTGCAGGAGGGCCGCGCAGTGGACATGGCCAGCATTCCGGTCCAAACCCATTGGCCTGGCGATGCCGGGCCGCTCGTCACCTGGCCGGTGGTGATTTCCCGTGCGTATGAAACCTCGTGTGAGGATGTAAGCCGTTACAACGCTGGGATTTATCGGGTTCAGGTGATTGATCAGGATCGTTTGATTATGCGCTGGCTCCCACATCGGGGCGGAGCGGCGCATCACCGGACATGGGCAGCGCGCGGTGAGAAAATGCCGGTGGCGATTGCGCTGGGCTGTGATCCGGCGACATTGCTGGCCTCAGCACTCCCTCTACCAGAAACCGTGTCCGAGCTAAGCTTTGCCGGAGCGTTGAACGACTCCCGACCGCGCATGGTACAAGCAAAAACGGTTCCGCTGATGGTGCCAGCCGAGGCCGAGATCATCCTTGAGGGTTGGGTCTTAGCCGATGAGACAGCGCCCGAAGGGCCATTTGGCGATCATACCGGATATTACAACAAGGCCGAACCGTTCCCGGTGATGGAGCTGACGGCGATCACCCATCGGGAAAACCCGCTTTACCTATCAACATATACGGGGCGTCCCCCGGATGAACCGGCAATCATTGGCGAAGTGTTCAACCGGCTGGCCCTTCCTACCATTCAAGCCCAGATTCCAGAGGTCCACGACCTATGGTTGCCGCCCGCCGCCTGTTCCTATCGCATGGCAGTGATCAGCATCGACAAACGGTATCCCGGACAGGCGCGCCGGGTGATGATGGCGCTTTGGGGGATGTTGCCCCAGTTTAGCTATACCAAGATGATCATCGTGGTGGATCGCGACATTGATCCACGCAATTGGGATGATATTTCATGGGCTTTGGCCACGCGGATGGATCCAGGGCGCGATGTGATGACACTGGAACAGACGCCGATGGACTACCTTGATTTCGCCTCACCCGAGCCGGGGGTGGCGGGAAAAATGGGGATTGATGCCACCACTAAGATTGGCCCGGAAACCACGCGTGATTGGGGTCGCGTGATGTATACCGCGCCCCAAGATGCGGAGTTTGCCACGACGCTATTGGCGCAGGTCATGCCGGAGTTGAGCCGATGATGGCGCGGGTGGTATTGGGTGTGGCGGGGGCCTCTGGGGCGGCGCTGGGCCTTTCGGTTGCTCGGCAATTGGCCCAGATCGGGGCCGAGGTTGACCTTGTCTATAGTCGCGCGGCAGAGCGCACATTGGTCGAGGAGTGCGGTCCGAAGGCGATGGGCGAATTGATTGATCTGGCAACCTGCCATCATGACATCGCCAATATCGGAGCGCGCATTGCCAGCGGGTCCTATCCTGTGTCGGGAATGATTGTTGCGCCCTGTTCGATGCGCTCGCTTGCGGCAATTGCCCATGGATTGGATGATAACTTACTGACCCGCGCCGCTGGGGTCCAGCTTAAGGAGCGACGCAGCCTTGTGCTTTTGGCGCGTGAAGCCCCGCTAACCGGGGCGCATCTACGCAACATGAGTGCGGTGACCGACATGGGCGGGATCATTTTGCCCCCAGCGCCGGCGTTTTACCTTCATCCACATTCGGTCCAAGATATCGTCGACCAAATCGCCGCACGCGCCATTGATTTGCTACATATTGCTCCAGCACAGGCGCAAAGCTGGCAAGGTTAGTTGGCCGCAACCATGGCCGTTGGGCGATTTAACCCGTTTTACGGACGGCTTCGAAGAGGGTGATTTCCTGTTTCGGATGAAGGGCATCCACCGTCGGAACCGAGCGAGGGTCCGGGGTGACAGCACTGCAAAACGCACGATTTGATTGAGGGGACCAAAGCCGGGCTGAAAGGCGTGACCGACGCACCCGTGTTTGGCGTGTTAACCGCCATCGCGGCCTTTTGCCTAATGTTGTTGATCGACACCCCTTTGGGCAAGGCGTTGGGTTCCGAACTGGAGGCGACCTATGGTCAGGAACCGCCGGTCTCATCGGTTTTCACATTGATTGAAACTGTGCAGGACACTGAAATATATGGTAAAATTCGAGCCGGTGGTAGGCGTCCCAACATCGATAATTTTGATGTGGTGCGGGCGTGGCGCGGTCGGGTCGGGTCGGTGCGGCTGAAGGCGCGAACGAGTTGCAATTCAGTGACACAGAATGTCTTGCCGGTGGGTTTCAGAACGAGCTGATGTCCAATGATTGCGACAAATTGATCAGAGCCAGCGATGAGACGCATGCCTTTCTCGCCGGTATCAAGGGGGTGAGTAACTATCCGCGATAGTTTGTCTGGAGAGCAATCAGACCTGAAACTGCGCCAACGTCCCGACGCGCACAAATTGGGGTTTACTGCCGATCGGTTGGCGCTTTGGATCAGGCAGGCCTATGGTGGGGTTGAGCGTCGGGTTTTGGAGAAAAATGCCGCCGCCGTCCGTAATAGGATGGCGTATCTGATGCGCAGCGACATTCGCGCCGAAAGCGGGGCTTTTTGCTGCTGTCCACCATGGCCGAGTTTTCAGACCACTATGTTCGCGGCGATATTTTCCGCATAAGCAGCCAGTGAGTGGACACGGTGTCCGTCTCGATTGAGCGGGCCAAGGTTGCCATCACCGCCGCTTAGGCAATGTCTGAACAACTCGTCCCACATTTGGTTGCAACTTACCCGTTGCTCACCAATCTCCGTGGGGGCCAGGCCTGAGGATATCGGCGAGATCAAACACGGTGTGAAACGGGTGCTATCAGGCGATTTTCTTTACCACCGCCACCACGGTGATCGGCTTGATGCCTTTGATGCTCGAAACCTCGGAACAGGCGCAGCATTTGATCTCTGTGGCGGTGCCTTTGGCCTTGGGTGAGTTGCTTGGAACCGCCTTGATGTTGATTTTGGCACCGGTTTTGATAGCGATAATAGGGGATTTTTTGCAATTTCTCGTCGTAATGATGATGCGGCAGGGGCGCAATATTTGCTTATTATCAATGGCTTATAGGCTGCGTCGAATTGGCAAAAACCTTGCGGCGTCAAAGTTGTTGCATTTGAAACGATCTTATTTCACACTGATCTGGCAAAACGCATCTGAGCCACAGTAGCCTGATGGCACAAGAATCGCGGATGCGACACATTTTGGCGACCAATGGCGGAGGAACCTTGGCCGGCCGATACGACGTCATAAGGGAGGAAATTATGA